>DASWTL010000235.1:0-2683 GCA_036402155.1 Sphingobacteriaceae bacterium
GCTACGCCGGGATAGCCGTTCGGATACTCATCAGTTATCATACCGGCCACATCGCCTATGGCAAAGATGTTTTTATAGTTGTACATTCTGTTGGCAGTATCTACCTTAATTCGTCCACCTCTAACCAGCTGATCTTCCGGTATACCAGTCGGGACTTCTCCTTTTACCCCTGCAGACCAAAGAACGTTCTTGGTATTGATCACTGTTCCATCGCCTAATGATAATTTTTCACCATCATAACCTGTTACACGTTGATCGGTTAGAACAATTACCCCCAATTCTTCAAGGAATTTTTTGGCGCTCTGCTGTGATTCTTCAGACATAGGCCCTAAAACTACCGGAGATCCTTCTATGAGGTATACTTTGATTGCCGAGATGTTCAGTTCAGGATAATCATTAGGTAAAACATGTTTTTTTAACTCTGATAACGCGCCCGAAAGTTCAACCCCGGTAGGGCCGCCACCTACAACTGCAAAGTTTAACAGCGCCTCTTTTTTTATCGGATCAGTTTCTATTAGTGCTTCCTCCAGATTCTGGAGTATCATGCTCCGCAGGTTAAGAGCTTCGGGAATAGTTTTCATTGGCATGGTATAATGCTCAATCTCTTTTTGCCCGAAAAAGTTAGTATCTGAGCCCGTTGCCAGCACCAGGTAATCATATTCAATTTCACCGATGGTGGATTGAACTATATTCCTTCCCGGAATTATACCGGTAACATCAGTTACCCGGAATGTTAAGTTCTTCTGTCCCTTAAAAATTTTTCGTAATGGGAATGCTATTGAATCGGCTTCCAACCCCCCGGTTGCAACCTGGTATAAAAGCGGCTGAAAGGTATGATAGTTATGCCGGTCGAGCATAAGTACGTGCACTTCTTTGTTTTTAAGCCGTTTAGCTAATTCAATGCCGCCAAATCCGCCTCCTACAATAACAACACGAGGAAAATTTGTTGAAGGGACTACTGCTTCTGTCATAATTAATAAAAGTATCTTGGTATAACCTAATTTGCAGTAAAATGTTGGTTAAAGAACGTCGCCACGGATTTTAACCGCTAATCCATCTAACTGTTTGTTTATTCGTATCTGGCAAGACAAGCGGCTGTCAAATCCGGCATCCGGCAATGTATCCAGCATGTCAAGCTCTGCGTCGTTTGCTTCCTTTAATTTATCCAACCCTTCGAGCACCTGAACATGGCAGGTAGCGCATAATGCCATTCCGCCGCAAGTAGCCAGTATATTGTATTCTGAAGCTTTTAAAACTTCCATTAAGCTCAGATTAATATCGCTGGGGATTTCCAGTTCCCTGGACTGACCGTCACGGTCTTCAACTGTTATTTTAATCATGTTAAAATTCATTTACTCCATAAACGGTGGTGTATTTAAAACTCAGCTTTTCATCCGGATAAACGAATTTAAAAGCGCTCTGGCTCATTAAAGCGGCTTCGTGGAAGCCGCTCAGAATCAGTTTTAATTTTCCGGGATAGGTATTAATATCTCCGATGGCATAGATCCGCTCAACATTTGTTGAATAATCCTTTGTATCAACTGTGATAGCGGACTTATCTACATCTAAACCCCAGTTTGCTATGGGACCTAACTTGGGGCTTAATCCGAATAAAGGGATGAGATAATCCGTTTCCAAATTATATGCTTCCTTATTTCTGTCAACAATGGTGATTCCCTGCAAATGTCCTGATCCGTTAATACTAACGATGTTCGATTGCAGAATAAGATTGATCCGCCCGTCGTTGGCCAGATCGAATACTTTTTCAGCAGAATCAGGTGCTCCCCGGAATGTATTTCCCCGGTGAACCAGCGTTACCCTTTCGGCTATCTCACTCAGGAAAATAGTCCAGTCTAAAGCAGAATCTCCGCCACCGGCCAGTACAACACGCTTGTCTCGGAATAACTCAGGGTTTCTGACCATGTATGCGACTCCCCGTCCCTCAAATTCCTCTAAACGGTCGATTTCTGGTTTACGAGGCTCAAAGCAACCCAGGCCGCCGGCTATAACTATAACCTGGCAATGAACCAAAGTGCCTTCATTTGTTTCCAGTATGAAAGATCCATCTTCCTGTTGGTTTAAAGCCTCTACACGCTCTCCTAAGGTAAAACCGGGATGAAAGGGGGCGCCTTGCTCCATCAGGCGGTCAACGAGTTCCTGAGCCTTTATTTCGGGGTAACCGGGAATGTCATATATCGGTTTATGCGGATAAATTTCAGAAAGTTGCCCTCCAATTTGTGGCAGGGCATCAATTAAGTGGCAGCGCATTTTTAGTAAGCCAGCTTCAAACACCGCAAATAACCCTACCGGGCCGGCACCAATTATGCATATATCAGTAGTTATCATTGTATTATAAATTAAGGTTGTTGTAAATCGTGTTCAATATTCTTCGCAAATGGTCGTAATCATTTTCGGTAAGATTTTCCCAGGCTTTGTTTCGGATCTCAGCCATTTTTGGCGACCACTCCGTTACCCGTTTCCTGCCTTCGTTCGTAAGGTGTATAATAAAGCTTCGGCGGTCTGTTTCATGAGATTTACGCTCAATAAGCCCTTTTTTACACAACAGATCCGCTATCCTTGTGAAAGTAGGCTGGTCTTTTCCAATCAGCTCTGCCAAGTCGCTCTGGTTCTTATCATTATGCAGATTTAGGGTTTTTATGACCAGCCAGTGATCTACAGTAAT
>DASWTL010000236.1:0-4455 GCA_036402155.1 Sphingobacteriaceae bacterium
CGCAACATTAACCTTGGTCGTCCTTTAAACCGGTCGGACCGCAAAGGCGAGCGGTTAAAAGTAATGCTAAAGGTTGCTTTTGGCCAAAGCAAGATGGTGAAACGGCCTGTTGCTGCGGTATTGCATTTCTTTGTGTATGCCGGGTTTATCATTATTAATATTGAGATACTTGAAATAGCCATCGACGGATTATTCGGCACACACCGCATCTTTGCAGGGTTAGGTCCCCTTTATAGCTTTCTTATCGGATCCTTTGAGATACTGGCTTTCCTGGTGCTTGCAGCGTGTGTTATATTCCTTATTCGCAGAAATATATTAAAGTTACGCCGTTTCAGAGGAGTTGAGATGACTGCATGGCCAAGATCGGATGCTAATTATATTCTGATCGCTGAAATTCTGCTGATGACTGCCTTTCTTACGATGAATGCCGCCGACCATCAGCTGCAGTTAATGGGAGCCTCGCATTATATTGCTGCCGGGGCATTTCCGGTAAGCAGTTTACTTAACGGATTGTTACCGGCCAATGAGAGCTCATTAATACTGCTTGAACGCGGCGCATGGTGGTTCCATATCGTGGGAATTTTTATATTTCTGAACTACCTTCCTTATTCCAAGCACTTTCACATTATCCTGGCTTTCCCCAATACGTTTTATTCAAACCTGGAACCTAAAGGGGAGTTCACCAATATGGCTTCTGTAACACAAGAGGTTAAAGCAATGCTGGATCCCTCATTCGTTCCTGAAACTTCAGCTGAAGGGGGCAGGTTTGGCGCTAAGGATGTTGATGATCTAACCTGGAAAAATCTGATGGATGCCTATACCTGTACGGAATGCGGGCGCTGTACTTCCGTTTGCCCGGCAAATATTACAGGTAAATTATTGTCCCCGCGAAAGATCATGATGGACACCCGCGATCGTTTAACTGAGGTCGGAATCAATATCGACAAGCAGGGACCTGACTTCCAGGACGGCAAATCATTGCTTGATAATTACATAACCCGCGAGGAAATATGGGCATGTACCACCTGTAATGCGTGTACAGAAGCTTGTCCGGTTAACATTGACCCGCTTTCAATAATTGTTGAACTGCGCAGGTATATCGTAATGGAAGAATCAAAGGCGCCGGCCAGCCTGAATAATATGTTCAGTAATGTCGAGAATAACGCCGCCCCATGGAAATATTCTCCTGCGGACCGCTTTAACTGGGCTAAGGGGTAGGGTTTGGTTATTTAGTAATTGGGTGTATTAGGTTATTTGGTGTATTAGGTGTATTAGGTTATTAAGTTACTGGGTTATTTGGTATTAAAATTATAAAATGGAAAATTCAACATCTGATCCTTTTCCGAACGAAGAAAGTCAGGGCGAACAAAACCAGCTCCCTCCTGGAGAGGGGCGGGATGAGGCTTCTACAATGCCTGATATCAATTCCGGCGAGCCAATTCCTACCATGGCCGAGTTTGCTGCCAAAGGAGAAGAACCTGAGATATTGTTCTGGGTAGGCTGTGCAGGAAGTTTTGATGAACGGGCGCAACGCATTACCAGGGCAATCTGCAAAATATTACACCATACAGGTATTAAATATGCTGTTTTAGGGACTGAAGAGGCCTGTACCGGCGATCCTGCAAAACGGGCCGGCAATGAATTCCTGTTCCAGATGCAGGCCATAGGGAATATAGAAGTGCTTAACGGCTATAACATTAAGAAAATAATAACCGGATGCCCGCACTGTTTTAATACGATAAAAAACGAATACCCGCAGTTAGGTGGGAATTACGAAGTGGTTCACCATACGCAACTGATACAATCGTTAATAGATGAAGGAAAGTTAAAGGCAGAGAGCGGGCAGAGTTTTAAAGGCAAGCGTATTACCTTCCATGATCCGTGTTACCTTGGCCGCGGGAATGGCGTTTACGAAGCTCCCAGAAAGGCTCTTGAAGCTTTGGATGCCGATCTTGTTGAAATGAAGCGATGCCGGTCTAACGGGCTTTGCTGTGGTGCCGGAGGGGCTCAAATGTTTAAAGAGCCTGAACCCGGAAAAAAAGACATCAATATTGAGCGGATTGAAGAGGCAATTGAAACCCAATCCGAAATAATTGCTGCCGGTTGTCCATTCTGCATGACCATGCTGCGGGATGGTGTAAAGCACTTTGAAAAAGAGCAGGATATCCAGGTGCTGGATATTGCAGAGATTACTGCAAAGGCGAATGGTTTATTATAAAAACAGAAGGGAGACCTGCAACAGTTTTAACTGTGGAAGTCCCCCTCCTGACACTAAATACTAATTACTAACTACTAAATACTAACTTAAAATCTTATTCCAAGAGACAAACCGGCACGTACACCTGCCCATGGCCCTGTAATATCCATACGGGCTCCATTGGCATCTACTGTGGTTTCTGTATCTGCAAAAGGAATTTCAAGATCTTCTAATTCTTCCCTTAATTCAGCTTGCTCTTCAGTTGTCAAAGATTTTTTACCGTCAAAATTCCCCTTGGCCGAACCATATTGCGGACCAAGCATCCACCAGTCAAGGTATACCCTGCCGCCGAGTTTCCATTGCGCGCCAATAAGCAATCCGCCGGTCACCGTGTTTAATTTACCGCTTAAAGGAATAGTTTCCGTTGTTCCATTTACATCAAACTCAATTGGGCCTGACGCTTTGTAATTGCTGAAGCGGGCAAATGGAGCAAGGTAAAAGCCGCGTAAAGCCTGTTTTCCCATATAGAATCTAATCTCGGGAGTAATGGCCGTATTACTCATTCTAAACTGATCAATCTGCCTTGATGTTTCCGCATCGTCTATTAGATCGGTAACTAAAGATTTTAATGGGATACCACCCTCAGGCATAAACCGGTAGCCTATTCCCAATGTAATCTTCCGGGCAATTACCCGTTCATACCCAAATGAATAATTATTTAACGGTAACGATAACAAGTTCACCTTTATCAGGTTTTTGCTAACCGGAGTACTGGCTGCACTCATCTTGTCAGTGCTTTTGTCCTGCCCATTAACAATGGCAGCGCTTAAAATAAGACCAATGAATAGTAAAGCTTTTTTCATAATACTTAATTAAATTTCAGTTCCAAAGTTATTTCTAATTTTTCTATTCTGAAATACTCATTTCTAGGTAATTATTGATTCTTAGCCTTTATAAACAGGTCCTAATTATAATAACTTTGCATCATGAATATCTCTGAAAATTCAAGGATCTGGATATACCAGTCAGACAGGGCATTAAGTGCAGAAGAACAAGTACAGATACAGGAAATATTAAAAGACTTTACATCACAGTGGCTTGCTCACGGCAACCAGCTTGCTGCAGGAAGTGAAATACGCAATGACCGCTTTATTATTCTGTCGGTTGATGAGCAGCTAGCCGGCGCCAGCGGCTGTTCAATAGATCAATCAGTAAAGCTGATGCAGGAAATTGAGCAGCGATTCGGTATAAGCTTATTTGACAGATTTAATATTGCCTACAGGGTTGGAAATGAAATCAGAACTGCTGATCGTGCTGAATTTGAAGATCTGATCAGAACCGGTGTTGTTACGCCTGATACCATTGTTTATAACAATCTGGTACAAACACGCAAACAACTGGAAACTAATTGGAAAGTTCCGTTTAAAGAAAGCTGGCACGCTCAGGTTTTTGGATAATGCGTTCAGTCGCACAAAGCTAAGCCGAGATTGATGATTGTGTTACAGTCATCCTGAGCGAAGTCGAAGGGCGACGATGATGATTGTCACAGTCATCCTGAGCGAAGTCGAAGGACGACCATGATGATTGTGTTACAGTCACCCTGAGCGCCCGCCTGACCGGACGGGCAGGGAGTCGAAGGGCGGTAATATTTCAGAAATTATCATTTAGGACCAGCCGCACCTGCTTCGACTTCGCTCAGCATGACCGGGGCTCATTGATCAGAGCTTCAGCATGACCCGCGCAAGACAAGAGCTATTTCTCCAGCCTGTCTTCATCAAACATAAAGGGCATAAGTGTTTTCACACCCTTTGCTTTAAGGATCTTTCCACCCGGGCAGTAAAAAATAATATCAAAAGCTTTCTGCTGCTTTTTCTCATATTCAGCCATCACCTGCAAACAACCACCGCATGACGTAACCGGAGTAGTTAAATTAAAAAGATCTGTTTGTGCGGTAACCGCCATAGCCATCACCGGATCACCAGGATGATTAGCTCCTGCTGAAAATAAAGCCACACGTTCTGCACATAGACCGGAAGGGTATGCAACATTTTCCTGGTTGCTGCCATATACTATTGTTCCGCTTTTTAAAAGCAAGGCTGCTCCTACCCTGAACTTAGAATATGGAGAATGTGAACTACCTAAAGCCTTTTCTGCTTCTAAACATAGTTTTTTATCCTGCTCAGATAGTTCAGAAATATCCGAATATTCTTCGAAACTGATAGTAATATCTTTTTTTATCATAACGGATTGAAGCACCT
>DASWTL010000237.1:0-10201 GCA_036402155.1 Sphingobacteriaceae bacterium
GAAGGCACGGTTGTCAAAGGCTGAATTCGACTATATTCATAGTGATGTGGATGATCTGGCTGCAGTGTCAGTATCCGGAGACCAGACTTCAGCTTCCGAAAAAAGCGTTCCATGGGTTAAATTGCTAAGTTTTAGACAAACATGGGCCTTTGTTGCAGGTAAGTTCCTTACCGACCCGGTTTGGTGGTTCTACCTGTTTTGGTTGCCGGCATTTCTTACCGCTCAGTATGGTCTGGAAAGCACAGAAATTGCATTACCCGTAGCTCTGGTTTATACAATGTCCACATTTGGGAGCATTGGCGGCGGGTATCTTCCATTTTATTTCATCAAAAAGGGCTGGCCAGTGTTTCGCTCTCAAAAAACGGCAATGCTTATCTATGCAGTTTGTGCAATTCCTGTGGTGGCAGCTCAGTACGCCGGTAGTTTTAATATGTGGTATGCGGTTATAATTATCGGCTTTGCAGCTTCCGCACATCAGGCGTGGAGTGCGAACATTTTTACGACTGTGTCCGACATGTTCCCTAACAGAGCTGTAGCATCCGTTACGGGTATTGGGGAATGGCAGGAGGCGTTGGAGGAATATTAATTGCCAGAATGGCTGGAGTATTATTTGACCATTACAAATCATTGGGTAATATAGAGACAGGATATTACATAATGTTCTTTGTTTGTGGCAGCGCATATCTCATAGGCTGGTCCATCATGCACTTTTTGGTTCCTAAATTAAAACCAATTCAATTGTAACGTTTTTAAATAATATTAAGCGTCAGTTCCAATAATACAGAAGAATTACGAACATTCTGCCTAACCATTTAGATCCTGGTTTTCTGCAAATTTTTCTTTTACATGTTGGATTACTAAAAACAACAGCGGAAGGCAATGAAAAATTGTAAATTTGTTGCATGAAACATCTCATAGCACCGTCTGTATTAGCAGCTGATTTTGCCAATCTCCAGCATGATGTCGAAATGATTAATTCTAGTTCAGCTGATTGGTTTCATGTGGATATTATGGATGGCGTATTTGTTCCTAATATTTCATTTGGATTTCCTGTGATGCAGGCAATTAATAAATATGCATCAAAACCTTTAGATGTACATTTAATGATCGTTGATCCAGATCGTTATTTGGAAGATTTCAAAAATGCGGGGGCAGCTAATATCACTGTTCATTATGAGACTTGCACACATCTTCATCGTACTATTCATGCTATAAAAGATCTTGGATGTAATGCGGGTGTAGCTCTAAATCCGCACACACCGGTTTCTTTCCTTTCTGATATTATTGAAGATATTGATCTGGTATGTTTAATGTCCGTAAATCCAGGCTTTGGTGGTCAGAAATTTATAACGAATACCTACTCTAAGATCAGGGCGCTAAAATCACTAGCTTCGGGCAGGAATGAAAATCTATTTATCGAAATTGATGGTGGCGTTGGAAATCAGAATGCGTTGTCTCTTTTAAATGCGGGAGCAAATGTGCTTGTAGCGGGTAATTTTGTGTTCTCTTCTGAAGATCCTTCCAAAACGATTGCAGAGTTGAAAAATATAAACACAGGATTACTCCAGACATGAACTGATAGATGAAGTACCTGCTGTTTTTTTGGTTGTTTATTTATTCAGGTTTATCATTTGGACAAAATAACACGCTCTTAACAGGTACAGTAATGTCTTCTGATCGGCAATTATTAAGCCAGGCAACTATTGAAGTTTCTGATAATAAAATAGTTACTAAAACTAATACAGAAGGAAAATATTCCTTAAGTCTTCCTTCCGAGAAAGTTACCATTTCATATACTCATGCCGGTTATAAACCTTTGATAGTAAATTTGGAATTATCCGGAGTAACGTTTTACTCGAACGATGTTGTTCTTTATCCCATTTCGCTTTCTCTTGATGAAGTTAATATTACTGATAGAAAACAGTCTATAAGCAGCGCCATATTTCTTGATCCACTGAGCTCGAGAACATTACCATCACCTTCAGGAAATTTTGAATCTATTTTGAAGACAGTTCAGGGAGTATCGGTTAACAACGAACTGAGTTCTCAATACTCTGTCAGGGGTGGGAATTTCGATGGAAACTTGGTGTATATTAACGATATTGAGATATACAGACCATTTTTAGTGCACAATGGTCAGCAGGAAGGTTTGAGTTTTATTAATCCGGAGTTAATCGGAAACGTCCGGTTTTCGGCCGGGGGGTTTGGGGCGAAATATGGCGATAAGCTATCATCCGTTTTAGATGTTAAATATTCTAAGCCTGATAGTAATGAACTAAATGTCTCGGTTGGATTAACAGGTTACTCATCCAGTTTAAAATATCGTACAAAAACAGGTTCCACTTATTTCTTAGCCGGGGTAAGGAAAAAGTCGAACCGGTCAATATTAAAGTCTCAGAATGTAAACGGGATTTACGACCCGTATTTCTATGACTTGCAAATGTTGTATCACACTGACTTTCATCCTCAATGGGGTGTTTCAATTTTATCAAACTATAATCTTTCGCGTTTTAATTTTACTCCCGTAGATAGTGAAACAAAGTTTGGAACACTGGAAGACCAGTTGAAATTACAGATCTATTATGATGGACAAGAAAAAGACCGGTATCTGTCTGTAATGGGTGGTCTCACCTTAACCTATAAACCTTCTGATAAGTTAAATATTCATTGGATTACTTCAACTTTTCATATTAATGAAAAGGAAATGTTTGATATTAAGGGAAGATATGTATTTGATCAAACTATAACAGGCAATCGGGCTATCGGTACCAATATTAATTATGCAGATAATAAATTAGAAGCAGACATTTTTAGTACCGAGCTTAAAGCTTATCTGCAAACCGGAAAATCATTTTTTGAAGGAGGCTTTCGCTTTCAGAATGATAGAATAGATGATAATCTGAATGAATATTCCCTTGTTGATTCATCAGGCAGTATCAGGCCGTTAGTTGATAGCATCTATACGAATAACCGGTTAAATACCTCAAGAATCAGCGGATATATTCAGGATATTCTTTCCGTTACACCCAAACTGACATTATCTGCCGGCTTGCGTTATAATTATAATACACGGAACAATGAAACTCTGATCAGTCCCCGGTTAGGTCTTCTGTTTATACCTACCGGACGTTCAGACATTCTTTACAGGTTTTCAGCAGGCGTATATAATCAGCCCGGATTTTATCGCGAGATACGTGATGTTGATGGATCACTAAACCTTCGTTCCAAAGCCCAGCGCTCTGTACATTTACTTTCCGGCGCAGTGTATACATTTAATGCTTTAGGTACTGAAATGAAGTTTACTTCCGAAGTTTATTACAAATTTCTAAGGGAGCTGATACCTTATAAGATTGATAATATTCATATAAGATACCTTGCCAACCAGAGGGCAAAAGGTTATGCTGCAGGGATTGATTTTAGTTTTGCAGGCCAGTTTGTAAAAGATCTGGAATCTTCTTTTAGAGTGTCATTTTTAAAAACATCTGAAGATATTGAGAATGATTTTTACTTTAAAAGAGATGGAATTGGCCGGGAATTAAAAATAGAGCCCGGATATCTGAAACGCCCAACCGATCAGCGGATTAATTTATCAGTGTTCTTTCAGGATCGGTTATTTAATAATCTTTCCAATAAAGTTCATCTTACCATGTTATATGGTTCTGCATTGCCAATTGGCCCTCCGGGAACTGATCGTTACCGTGATGTTTTTAATATACCATCTTATAAGCGGGTCGATATAGGATTTTCTAAAGATTTTCTTGACCCGTTAATTACTAATAAAAAGAAGAACATTGCCAAATACTTCGACTCCTTCGTTCTATACGCAGGTATCTTTAATTTGCTTGCCAATAATAATACTATTTCATATTTATGGATTAAGGATATTCAAAACAATCAATTTGCAGTACCTAATTATTTATCAGGACGGCAAATTAATCTAAAAATTATTGCGAAAATTAAATAGTTGATGACCATTGGTTGTAAAATTTTCAAATAATCTGGTTTTTTCAACAAATAAATACGTGGTGGTTTGCAATTATTCTGCTATTTTTGCGGCATATTTTAAGTAAGCATATGAAACATAATTTTGGTGCCGGTCCGTGTATCTTACCTCACGAAGTATTTAAGCAAGCCTCACAAGGGGTATTAGAGTTTGGCGATACCGGATTATCCATATTGGAGATTTCCCACCGTAGTTCAGCCTTTGAAGCGGTAGTTGACGAAACGGTTAAACTGGTAAAAGAACTTATGGAAGTACCTGCCGGATATTCAGTTTTATTTCTTCAGGGCGGTGCCAGTTTACAGTTTGCCATGGCCCCGATGAACTTACTGGGAGAAGGCCAAAGCGCGTCCTACCTGGATACGGGCGTATGGTCATCAAAGGCCATCAAAGAAGCTCGGATACTGGGTGAGGTGAATGTGGTAGCATCATCCAAAGACCAGAACTACAGCTATATCCCCAAAGGGTTTACTATTCCTTCAGATGCTGCTTACTTCCACTGCACATCTAATAATACCATTTACGGAACCGAGCTGCATCAGTTTCCTAAAAGCCCGGTACCGGTAGTATGCGATATGTCATCCGATATTTTCAGCAGAAAGATCAATGTATCCGACTTTGGCCTGATCTACGCGGGTGCGCAGAAGAACATGGGACCTGCCGGTTTAACGCTGGCGATTGTAAAAGATGATCTTTTGGGAAAAACCGGACGTAAACTGCCATCGATGCTGGATTATCAGGTACATATCGATGGCGGGTCGATGTACAACACGCCACCTGTATTTTCTATTTATGTATCCATGCTGAACCTGCAGTGGTTAAAATCCAAAGGCGGGGTAGCCGAGATCGAGAAAGAAAACATCGCCAAAGCCCATGTACTTTACGAAGAGATAGACCGTAACCCGTTGTTTAAAGGCACCTGTGCGGTAGAAGACCGTTCACGAATGAATGTATGCTTTGTGATGGAGAACCCGGAGCTTGAAAAAGCCTTCGCTAAATTAGTGGACGAACGGGAGATCATCGGTATCTCGGGTCACCGCAGTGTGGGCGGTTTCCGTGCCTCGATCTATAATGCCCTGCCGATCACCAGTGTACATGCCCTGGTAGATGCCATGCAGGCTTTTGCAGAAAAACACGCTTAGGCGAAGAAAGTCTAAAGTTTTGAGTTTTAAGTCCGGAGTCAGATAACGCTTCGGGAGTAATAACCAATAACGAATAACCCAATAACCAATAACCCAATAACCCAACAACAAAGTACCCATATGATCCGTATTTTAGCCAATGATGGTATAGACCCGGTAGGAAAGCAATTACTGGAAGAAGCCGGTTTCCAGGTCGATACTCAGAATATCCCGCAGGAGCAACTGCCGGAATTACTCAATCAGTATGATGCCATCACGGTACGCAGCGCCACCAAGGTGCGCCAGTCGCTGATCGATCAGTGTCCCAACATGAAGCTGATAGGCCGCGGGGGAGTAGGGATGGACAATATCGATGTGGATTATGCCCGTTCGAAAGGTTTGGCCGTTGTGAATACACCAGCTTCCTCATCCTTATCCGTAGCAGAGCTGGTATTCGCCCATTTATTCACCGGGGTCCGGTTTCTTCATGATTCCAACCGTAAAATGCCGGCAGAAGGGGCCACGCGGTTCAATGAACTGAAAAAGGCCTATGCCAAAGGGATCGAGTTGCGGGGAAAGAAGATCGGTATTATTGGCTTTGGCCGTATCGGTCAGGAAACGGCCAAAGTAGCCCTGGGATTGGGAATGGAAGTATTGGCTTTTGACCTGCTGGCTGTACCTGCCGAGCTGGAGCTTCACCTGGCGGGCAACATCCGGGTAAAAGTACCGGTGCATGCGGTAAACATCGACCAGTTAATCAAGAATTCAGACTTCATCAGCTTGCATGTTCCATTCGCCGAGAAACCGGTGCTTGGAAAAGAAGAGTTTGCCATGATGAAGAAAGGTGTTGGTGTAGTGAACTGCTCACGCGGCGGAACCATAGATGAAGATGCATTACTGGAAGCGCTGAATGATGGAACGGTAGGGTTTGCCGGCCTGGATGTATTTGACAATGAGCCCACCCCACGGCAGGATCTGTTGAGTCATCCTAAGGTATCCTTAACTCCCCATATCGGAGCGGCAACTGAGGAAGCCCAGGAGAGGATCGGCACTGAACTGGCCAGCCTGATCATTGACTTCTTTAAAAAGTAAATAACCATAAGGGCATTAGCCCTAACTAATACCCTTTATTGATTTTAATACCTTAATTGGCAGATGGAGTGGAGGCAGGAGTTATTTTCAGCAATTCTATCTCAAAGATCAAAGTACTATAAGGTGGAATATTCTCACCCGCGCCACGCTCACCATATCCCGATTGATACGGAATAAAGAATTTATATTTTGAGCCAACGGGCATTTGTTGTACACCTTCAGTCCACCCCGGAATGACCTTATCTAATTGCAGAGTGATAGGTTCATTCCGATCGTAAGAACTGTCAAACTGCTTTCCATTTAACAATGTTCCCTTATAATGAACTGTAACTTCATCACTAACTTTGGGTTTAGGACCCGTTGCATTTTTCAGGATAAGATATTGAACACCGCTTGGTAAAGTTACCACTCCAGGCTTGCTCTTGTTATCAGCCATGAATTTGGATCCTTCGGCAATTGAAGATTGAAATTTAACTTTATTAGCTTCAGACAAGAATTCATATATTACTTTCTGGCCTTGTTCTATAGTAATTGCAGGATTAGTGCCTTTAAATACGGCTGTCATGGCATCTGCCAGAGCAGTATAATTGAGTTGTGAGACACCTCGTGATTTCAGATCCTCTGCAACGCCAAGTCCGATTGCATAACTCGCTGAATCAAGGCGTGAATGTATCCCTGATTTCTGAATGTTGGAACCTGAGGTCTGCGCACTGCAAAGTGTGGTTGATCCTGATGCTAACAGGATGAATAAAAAGTTTTTTGTCATATTTAAATTATTGCGGAATAAAGGTAGATATACGAACGGAGAATTTTTTAGAATATTTTTCCATCTTCAGTATCAGGAAATAAATTCCCCTATTTGCCACATAATTTCCCAATTTGGGGATTATTACTTTCTGATATAATCAAAAATACAGCATTTAAATACGTTTAACTTTGGCACTTAATTGGATGCTAACAAGCAAACAATGCTCTTATGTTTAATGCTCTCATAATTGACGATGATCCGTTACAGCTTCGTATTGCTGAATTGCTGCTAAAGAAAAGTGAAGCATTTAATTCAACAAGTTATTCAAATGCCGGGCTGGCGCTGGAATATCTCACAAAAAATCAACAAGATGCATCCTCATTACCAGATGTGATTTTTATTGATCTGAATATGCCTAAGCTTGACGGTTGGGGATTCTTAAATAAATTCGGAGAACTTTTACCAGGACTGTGCAAGGCAATACGTGTATTCATAGTTACATCTTCTATAGATGCCGCAGATTACAATAGGTCTAATGAATACTCATATGTAAATGGCTTTATATCTAAACCAATTACTCCCGAAAAACTGGATGCAATTGTTGGTCATGTAGGGACGGTTTCCCCAAATTATCGAAATTAGATCTTTTGGCTGGATAGGTAGAAAAGGGTTGATTATTCCCTTTCATCTTCCGAAACAAGACCTTTTGCAAGTCCTTCCCATTGAATCTTTGAGAACCCAAGCATAGCGCCCAGTGCAACCACAGCATTGCGAATGGTATCTGTAATGCCTGTTTGTTTTACATTGGGGTTCTCATTCCGGCCATGAACTTCAGCCGAAATTGTTTTTCCGGTTCTGTTAACTATAAAAGTACTTGATGCTTTATCATCAAAGAAGTGGGCTGGTGAAATAGTATCACCTCTTGGATTTTTAGCTGGTTTAACAATCATGGCAAGAAATTCAGAATCTGTGTCTTTATCGATCTCATTTTTAATAGAATGAATCTTAACCCAGTCAAATCCATCGCCGGCTGCAGGCCCGGGTGCCGGAATCTTGATTTTGAACATATCACCCTTCTTAGCATCCCTAAAAACTTCTTCTCCTTTCGAATTAGTTAAAATAAATCTTGCCGAAGGATTTTTGCTCACATTATGCCAATCTGAAACGTTGAGTAGCCGTTTTTTTACAATTTTAAAATGTTCTTTTGCCTGTCCACTTGATTTAAGATGAATTGTTTTAATTATGTCGGAACTTGCTCCCTTTTCTTGTGGAGGCTTAATATCTCGATGTTTCATTTTATCAGGTTCTGGATAAATATTTTATTAACGATCTTACTTAAATAAGTTGCTTTTAGCGCAAACTGTTTTTGTTAGTGTGTGTTACTTAATAAATCTTAAATTATACACATATGAAACAGAAAATTTACATGCTGGCTATAGCGCTGGTTTTAGTCTTAACCAGTCCTGTAACGATGGCAAAAAACACTAAACCTGCAAATCAGCCATTAACCACTGAACAACAAATCAGGTTAGAGGAAATAACCCGTAGGGTAGAAGAGATCAAATCTATTGACAGATCATCCCTGAATCGTGAACAACGCAAAGACTTACGTAATGAGCTTGTTTCTATGAAAAAAGAAGCAAAAGCTCTAAGCGGAGGTGTTTATCTTTCAGTTGGTGCTATTATCATCATCATTTTATTATTAATTCTTATTCTATAAGTAATTAAAATTTATTGAATTCTATGAAGAGGTTGTCATCATGAATAATGAGGCAGCCTCTTTTTTATGTTATTTTTTCTAATTATCCCGGAATATAAGTTGTTACTGATAACAGGTATTTTTGTAACAGATTATGCGTTTCTTAGTTAATTAAATTTGATAAAGGCAAATGGAGAAATTATCAATTATAGGCTGTGGAACTATGGGACATTCTATTGCATTGAATATCGCATGGTCAAAAATACCAGTAAAATTACAAGGTATTGATGAAAAGGACATTAGCCGGGCCTTAACAGGCATTCGTTCAAAACTTAATATTCTAGTGCAGAATAACTTATTGAATGAATATGAAGCCGAACAGATACTTGAAAGAATAACATTTACAACATACACTGAAGAAGCGGTAGCCGGATGTTCATTTGTAATTGAGGCTATTCCGGAAAATCTTGATCTTAAAAGGAAGCTATTCAGGGAGCTGGATCATATTTGCGATACAGAAGTAATTCTGGCCAGTACCACTTCCGGTTTGAGTGCAGCGGGGATATCAGAAGATATGACACATCGGTCAAGATTTATAATAGCGCACTTTTGGAACCCTGCACACTTAATTCCCCTTGTAGAAATAGTACCTTGCGATAAAACCAGTAATCAATGTGTTGATCGATCATTAACACTGATGAAAGCGATGGGTAAAAAGCCAATTATTGTAAAAAAGGATATTCCCGGTTTTGTAGGCAACAGGCTTCAGTTTGCCCTCTTCAGGGAAGCCCAGTATCTTCTGGAAGAAGGTGTTGCCACTAAGGAAGATATAGATGCAGCGGTTACCTATAGTTTTGGCAGGAGGCTGCCAATTACAGGGCCACTAACTTCAGCTGATATGGGAGGCCTTGATATTTTTTCGTCAATTTCTGACTATTTATTTCATCATCTGAGCAACGCTGACGGTTCTTTTTCGCTTTTAAAATCACTGGTTAATACTAATAAACTTGGAGAAAAAACCGGTGAAGGATATTATACCTGGGATAGTTCGTTATCAGAAAAAATGAACCGAAATAGAGAGAATCAATTGATTCAGTTTCTTAAGCAGGATATCGAAGATAATAGCTAATCTTATACATGGCTATGTATTCGTTCCGGGCAATTTGTCGTTAAGTTTAAATTTAGCATAATTTATAAAGTTGTATTGCTAAAAATGTTAGTTATTAACTAATTTAGCGTTATGTATGCAATTGTTGATATAGAGACCACAGGAGGGCATGCCTCGTCTAATGGTATAACCGAAATTGCTATTATAATTCATGATGGATTTACGGAGTTGTCGAGGTTTGAAACATTGGTAAATCCCGAAATCCCTATTCCCATTTATATCAGGGCATTAACCGGCATCACAGAGGAGATGGTTAAATCTGCACCCGTGTTTAAAGATATTGCCGGTGAAATATATCAATTGCTTCACGATAAGATCTTTATTGCTCACAATGTAAATTTCGATTATTCTTTTTTAAAACATCATTTAAGTA
>DASWTL010000238.1:0-1786 GCA_036402155.1 Sphingobacteriaceae bacterium
GGCATCCGCAGCGGCGTACGTGTAGTGGGCCGCACAGGCGCCATCGGACGCAAAGGCCAGGAGGCTTACAGTAATATGCTGACCAGGGTGGTGCAGTAGGTTGTAGGTTGTGTGTTGTGGGGGTGACAAGATTTTTGTTTATAAAGGGTGCCAGATGTGAGAGTGTCTGGCATTTTTGTTTTATGGTTGTGTAAACGTATCTGGGTCAACCGGAGGGCGTGAGCAGGATAAACAATCATCTTATCATTAACATTTAAAACAATCATTATTGCCCTCTATGTATTCTAAGCCAAATGCAAATAAAAGTTAAAAATATTTTTAACTAAGCGGCAAAGTCACCAGTGGTTACATATTCGGTTTGCCTTTTCATTACAGCGAAGACTCTTGAGATCAGCTTGTTTTTAATAATGTTCAAAATGCTCATTTTACTTTTCCCTTCTTCTATTCTTCTTTGATAATAGGCTTTCATCTCCGGGTCGCATTGTACAGCGACATTGGCACAAAGAAATAAGAGTGATTTGATTTGTTTATTAGCCAGATGTGATACCCTTGTTCTTCCCTTCAGAGAAGTGCCTGAAGAGTGAGGGAAAGGTGCAATTCCTGAATAGCACGCAAACTTTCTCCAGGAATCAAACTTGGTAAAGTTCTGGGTATATACAATCAGGTGAGCTGCAGTCAATGGTCCGATTCCCTTTATCCCTGTAATCAGCTTGAAGGTCCTTTTAATTTCCAGATCGTTTTGCAATAGGTTATTGATAGCTATTTCTAAGTCTTTTATCTTTTCCTCCATAACTTTGATAAGCCCCTTGTATACATTAAATAATTCCTTGTGCTCTTTTGCGGGATACACTGATCTTCGTTCATTACAAGATACCCCGTATCCGGCTTTATCTGCTATTAGTTTAGTCCTCAAAGAAAGCAGTGGCTGTAATTTCATGATGATTTTTGAGGGTAGAATTGTGGGAATAAGCTTTTCTTTTTTCAGATATGCGTATTCAGCAATTCTTTCGGCATCAAGTTGGTCGCTCTTACCTCTAATCGTTCCTAATGAACATTTGATGTCTAATGCCGGAACGATGGAAAAAGGAACAGACTGCTCCTGAAGAAATAAGGCCAGGTTCATTGAATATAAACCGGTGTGTTCAAAGCAAATTAATACCTGGGTTAAATCTTCCGTACATAATGCTTTTTTCAGCCATTTAATAAAACATACAAAGCCTTTGTCAGTGTTGTCAAACTGCTTCTTCAGGAACTTACCATACACAAAAACGTCAAAAGTAAGCTTGGAAACATCGATGCCGATAAATGAGTTGTAGTTCATAACTTTGTGTTTAAAGGTTAAATAATAGTTGCTCAGGCTAAGACCTTTAAAAGACCTGCAAGTCTAAAATTCTAAATAGCCGTTAAAAGCAACTTGTGGATGGAATGGGGACTAATACATAGAATAGGTCATAAGTCCTAGCCGAGCAGTAAGGTCACCCCATTCCTTTTCCACAAATTTAAAAAGTTACCAACTCCCCCTGCACCCCCTGTTTAACAATAACGACAATAAGTTTCAAAGGGAATTATTCTACAAATCTAAAGGCCGGGCAGGCATGTTACTTTTTACTGGCAAACAGTAACCAAAAGCCCTAGGCTTTCCGAAGGTGACTCCACACATACCTTCGCTCGTTTAGTATCAGCACAGGCTGGTTTTGTTTAGCTGCTGTAAGTTATGAAAGTTTCTGGGGTGAGAAGCACAAAACACTATGCCTTTCCCGCCCGCTGGCTTTCACCTGATACTAAC
>DASWTL010000239.1:0-7947 GCA_036402155.1 Sphingobacteriaceae bacterium
ATGACGATTTTCCGACGCTGAAAGTAGTATTTACCGGTTCATCGTTGCTGGAAATATTAAACGCAAGAGCCGACTTAAGCAGAAGAGCAATTATATACAATATGCAGGGCTTTTCATTCAGGGAATATCTTACAATGGAAACCGGAGTTGTGTTCAACAGCATCACGTTGAAACAAATTACAGAAGAGCATTTACAGGAGGCTGGCATAATAAATAATAAAATAAAACCTTTTCAGTATTTCGAGCGGTATTTAAAACAAGGGTATTATCCGTTTTATAAAGAGCAGCCCGAGCTTTATGAAATGCGTCTGGGTGAAGTCATTAATATGATCCTGGAAATTGAATTGCCCTTATTGCGTGGAGTTGAATTATCCTACATCAGAAAAGTAAAAACTCTGCTGGTTATTATAGCGGAATCGGTTCCGTTTATTCCAAACGTGAGTAAGCTTAGTGAAAAAATAGGGATAAACAGAGCCACTCTGTTATCATATCTGCATTATTTGGAAGAAATAGGTTTGACGCGTAATTTGTTTAAAGAGGCAAACGGCGTGAGCAGGTTACAAAAGCCTGCTAAAATTTATTTGGAAAATACCAATCTCATTTACGCACTTAGCAATAAAAATGCCAACACCGGAAACATCAGGGAGACATTTTTTGCTAATCAGCTTGCGTATAAAAATCAAGTTACATTTAGCGGAGAAGGTGATTTTATGATTAACGATCGTTATGTTTTTGAAATAGGCGGGAGGAATAAAACCAGTACACAAATAAAAGGATCAACTAATGGGTTTATTGTTGCTGATGAAATAGAATATGGATTTAAAAACAAAATCCCACTGTGGCTTTTCGGATTTCTTTATTGATGCCTTCGATACACAGGGTGACCTCATTGGTAGGGAGAAGGTTCTTGCAGACGTGGGGTCAGGCTATATCTCGAAGCCTGTGGGGAGGATAAAACAATCATTCTTATCATTAACATTTAAAAACAATCATTATCGCCCTCTATGCCGGGAGGCATGTTACTTTGAGAGGCCAAAGTAACCAAAGCCCTATGCTTTCCGAAGGTGACTCCCCACATTTCCACCGCTCGTTTAGTATCAGCACAGGCTGGTTTTGTTTAGCTGCTGTGGTTGATGAAGGTTTCTGGGATAAGAAGCACAAAACACTATGCCTTTTCTTCCCACAGGCCGGCATCTGATACTAAACCGGCTGTCACTGACGGAAAGCATGCGTGGCGGCTAGCATCATTATGCTAAGGAAATTATTGAGGAGAATTTCATTGTACTGCATTATCAGTTAAGAATCTTTTTTGAGGCTTTCGGTCAGGCTGAGGCTCTCGAAGCCCGTGCGTGAGGATATATAGAACCTATCCGAATGAGTCCGGATTCTTTCGGACAGGGTGACCCGTCGCACGCCAATGGCCGGAAGAGGCATTTGGATGATCTTTCGGTAACTATGCACTACCTGTTCTGGCTTTTATAAATGTGGCTTATCTTAATAGATAATCTTTAAATATTCCTATAATTGCACACTCTGACGGTCGGGTGCGGTATTTTAGTGTCATCTGTTTTAGTTATTACATGATACGCTACCTAAAATTAGTTAAATAGCGCGGGGTAGGGAAAGGCAGTCAGGATTTGCTTAAAATAGAATTATATTAAACATGAAAGTACTCGTTACGGGAGCAGCAGGATTTATAGGGTTTTATGCGGTAAAAAGATTTGTTGACGAAGGGTACGAAGTAGTTGGTTTAGATAACATCAATGACTATTATGATGTTCAGCTGAAATATGACCGTTTGAAAGAAAGTGGCATAGGTTCAACTGAGATCAAGGATAAACTTTTGGTTTTAAGTAATAAGTGGGAACGGTACCGGTTTATAAAACTTGATATTCAGGATGATGAAGGTATTGAATACCTTTTTAAAACTGAGAAATTTGACATCGTAGTTCATTTTGCCGCGCAGGCCGGGGTTAGATACAGCCTGGAGAATCCTAAATCATATATAGCAAGCAATGTTGTTGGATTCCATAACCTGATGGAAGCATGCCGGGCTCATGCTATCAAAAAGTTTATCTATGCGAGTAGTTCCAGCGTCTATGGAATGAGTAAAAATCCGATGCTTTCAGTCACTGATGACGCGGTGAGGCCCGTAAGCTTATACGCCGCAACAAAGAAATCCAATGAATTGATCGCTCACGCTTACAGTCATCTGTATCAGATCACGACGATTGGGTTGAGGTTTTTTACCGTCTATGGTCCCTGGGGCAGACCTGATATGGCTCCGTTTTTATTTGCCGATGCAATTACGAAGGGAAAAACTTTAAAGATATTTAACAACGGCAATATGCAGCGTGATTTTACCTATATCGAAGACACTATTGATGGTCTTTCTGCTGTAGTAAACGCTGAAATGGGTAATTCGTATACTATTTTTAATATAGGAAATAGTAAGCCGGTGATGCTAATGGATTTCGTAAAATCGCTTGAAAGTGCCCTGGGAAAAACAGCCGATAAAGAGTTTCTGGATATGCAGCCGGGGGATGTTTTTTCAACATGGGCAGATATTAAAGAACTTGTTGCAGCTGTTGGATATTCTCCTAAAACAAGTATTGATGAGGGTGTTACCCGGTTTACAGAATGGTATAAACATTATTACCATACTGGTTACTGAGGCATTGGTTCGATTTGCAGCTAAGTGGATGAGGATTCGATTAATTCTTAAAAGAACTATAAAAGCGTATTTTTGTCGGACATTTAACGGTTACGAATGCCTGAATTTTTAAAACATTTCGGCCAATATATTACGGGTATAATGAATTCAGCATGTATTTGCAGAGGAATTAGTAACAGACTATTTTCATACCGAAAGATGGCGGACCTTAAAAAAAGGTATTCACTACTCGTTCTTTTCAGTTTTTTGTTCCAGTTCCATTCTTACGCTCAAAGCCTTTCGCCGGGTATGGTATATGACGATCTGTACAGGAGGCATCAATTAGCCGGGAAGTTGGATCCGGACATTTCATTCACTATCCGGCCGCTTTATCCTTTTGCCCTGGATTTCGGCGAGCTGGCCACTTCGGATCATAATTTTATTACGGGAAAAGAGTTGTTGCCTTCTAGGGACGGGAAGCTAAGTTTTAAATTATTGCCATTGTCTTTTCATCAACGTTATTATACACTGCCATATAATACCCGTAATGACGGTTCCATGATCCCGGCCAAAGGGTATCAGGCTGTTATCAGCCCGGGGGTATTTATGCGTTACGGACCATTGAGCGTTCAATTTAAACCTGAATATACCATTGCGGCAAATGAGAAATTTGACGGGAAGGCAGTATTATTTAGCACTGCAGATCTTCCTTCTCGATTTGGCGGAAGTACCTACTCACAGGTTTCCTGGGGGCAAAGCAGTATCAGATTAAACTTTGATCCGGTTTCTATTGGATTATCGAATGAAAATATATGGTGGGGTCCGGGTATTCAGAATTCACTCTTAATGAGTAATTCGGCCTCAGGGTTTAAGCACCTGACATTGAATACTACCCGGCCCGTTAAAACACCTGTCGGTTCTTTTGAAGCCCAGCTTATTGGAGGGCGCCTGGAAGGGTCTGGTTACAATCCATCACTTTCGGATGACTGGAGATATCTTTCAGCTTTGGCATTCAGCTATCAGCCCAGGTGGGTTCCCGGCCTGTTCTTGGGGATGTCCCGTAGCTTCCAGACCTATCGTAAGGATACAGGATCAGGATTTGACAATTGGTTCCCCTTATTTCAGGCCTTTCAAAAGACGAATACCACTGAGGATTCGGTACGGCGGGATCAATTGGTGTCCGTATTCGCACGATGGTTATTTAAAGAATCAAAGGCGGAAGTTTATTTTGAGTATGGCCTGAACGATCATGCCTTCAATTTTCGTGATTTCCTGGTGGCCCCTGAACATGCCCGTGCTTACACGCTGGGGTTTAGTAAATTAGTTACAATCGATGCTGATCAGGATGCCTATTACCAGGTTGCCGCTGAGGTTACTCACATGGAACAATCAATAGACCGGTCTATCCGGGATGCAGGGGAATGGTATACCCATTATCAGGTTCATCATGGCTATACGAATAATGGACAGGTTTTGGGAGCAGGGATCGGGCCCGGGGGGAATTTGCAGTCCCTTCAAATCAGTAGGGTACGGGGGATTGACCGCAGCGGGATTCAGTTAGAACGCTATGAGCATAATGGAGACCTGGCAAATGCATTCGGTTATAGGCAGTGGATAGACCTTTCTATTGGAGTTTTTGCGGACAGAAATTATAAAAATTTTATACTAAGCGGGAAACTGCAAGGCATACAATCGTATAATTATTTATGGAACGATGGTATAAATGGCCGCGATAAGAAAAACAGGTTTAATATTAATTTAGATTTAAAGCTGCTTTATGCCTTTTAATCTTTTACCACTAAGCTATTGTAAGGGTCAAAAAATTGCTTATTACACTTGTAATGCCAGGGTTTAAAATATGAAGATTCTTAAGACCGGTTTTCTATTCAATTATTTCTCCCTTAAAAGGTTAGGCCTTGTTTTAGGGGGGATAAGCTTACTTATTTTTATTGCTTCATGCGGGAAGTTACAACAGGAAACTGTTGTTTTCAATAATGCTTTTGAAGCAGACAGTATACCGGCTGAAATTGTTGACGGGAAGAAAGAAGTTTTTAATGGTTCCGGGGTGCTTGGAAGATATGCAGAGAAAGGGTTTGAACTGCAGCTGAAAAACCTGCCGCCGCATGATCTGCTGCGCATCAGTTTCGATCTGAATATTCATGACACATGGGAAGGAAATTCCGGTAGCCCGGACGGTCGTGACATCTGGATCATGAATATAAATGGCTGGAGTTCCATTTACACCACGTTCGCGAATAAATTATCCTGCACCAATTGTACCCAGGCATATCCCGAGGCTCAGCCATCCTATATAAACCAGCAATTTATATTTTACAATAATCCTGCGCAGGCCAATGCAATACGAACAGACCTGCCGGGTGCCTGTGAATTAAAAGATGTGAAAGGGGGAACGAGCATGTACCGTATAGTACGGGTGATTGAACATAAGGAAAGTACGTTCAGGTTGGGGTGTTTTTCTCAGCAGGAACATCCCAATCAGGCTGATAAGCTTTGCAATGAAAGCTGGTCGGTTGATAATATGGAGATCAAGGCGATAAAATTAAGATAATGGGTAGAAAAGGGATATATCTTTCTTTTTTTTTAATACAATGCGGTATGTCTGCTTTCGCGCAGAGTTTGCCTGTAGGGATGCCTGTACTGGAGGACGCCTATCGAAGGGAACAACTGATAGAGACCCGGGATTCACTGGTCTCTTTCACCATACGTCCGCTTTCAACGGATGTTTATTCCGCCAGAGATACATTTTTCAGAAAATCTGACGGAAGTTTAAAGTTTAATGGCCGATATCATTTGCCGGCAGGAAAGGGTTATATACAACTTTTACCAATATACGTACATACACAAACCAATTCAATTTTGCCATTTGACTGGAATGATGGATCGCTTATTCCCTCACGTGGAAATCAGAAGCAATTAACCGGAGGTGTATTTGCCAAGTTTGGTCCATTAAGTATTCAGCTAAAACCGGAATATGTTTATGCAGAGAATAAGCCATTTGAAGAATTTCCTGAAGAGCAGCACGATGTTACCTGGGCGCGGTATTACCGGAGTTATTATAATGTAGCTGAAATTACCGGGCGGTTTGGAGATGGGCCTTATAATGAATGGTCATGGGGGCAGAGCCGGGTGAGCCTGACATTTGATCCGGTTTCTGTAGGATTATCTAACGAGAACCTCTGGTGGGGACCGGGCAGGAGATCATCGTTGGTGATGAGTAATAATGCCCCCGGGTTTAAGCATATTACACTGAATACGAGCCGTCCGGTAAAAACTGGGATCGGTTCATTTGAAGGACAACTCATTGCCGGCAAGCTGGAAAATTCAGGAATATTGCCTCCTGAAGTGAACCGGGTTTACCAGGGGCAGACACTGTATATCCCAAAACGACAGGATGATCGCTACCTGTCGGGAATGATTTTGACTTATCAACCAAAATGGCTGGAGGGATTATTTTTGGGGGCTACCCGTGTTTCTCAGATGTATACGGATGTTGCCGGAGAGAGCCCGGCTGATTTTCTGCCGTTTCTGAGGCCGTTTGAGAAAGAAGCGGCGGCTGACCAACGGGACCGGTATTCAAGTTTGTTTTTTCGCTGGATAATGCGTGAAGCAAAGGCAGAGATCTACGCCGAGTATGGTCACCATGGCAAAACCGCTTTAAGGGAGTTAGTTTATAATCCCGATAAAAATGCTGCATATCTTGTTGGTTTGAGAAAGATCTTTCCTTTGATAAATAGTGCAGGCGAATACTTTCAGGCCTCTATTGAGTTAACTCAGTTACAGCAAACTGCAATTCCGGAACTAGGAGGATGGTATACCAGTGAGACTATAAGGCAAGGGTACACCCACCGGGGGGCAGTATTGGGTGCAGGTATTGGACCCGGCAGTAATTTGCAATCTGTAGAAGTAAGCTGGTTCAGAGGCTTAAAGCGTATCGGACTGCAGGTTGAAAGATATGTTCATAATAATGATTTTTATTACCAGGCGTACAATGATCCACCGGATTACAGGAAACATTATGTGGATATGAGCTTTGGTGCCAGTGTTGACTGGGATTTCAAGAATCTTTTCCTGAATGCTTCCGGGAATGTGATCCGGACACTTAATTATCAATACGTACTGTATAACCGGCCTAAAGATTACTTTGTAACCGGCTGGGATCGTGTGAATTATTCATTCAGTCTTGGTTTGGGTTACCGGTTTTAAGGCCTTTTTTAGTCAAAAGACCAGGCCTGCCAGCCATGAACCGGATTAAAAACGGTTTTGTTTTGACTTTGCCTGATGGGAACGGTTGTACTGCAGAGTTCATCATTGCATACTTTACTTTATGAGGTTTTTGCTGCAGGCCGTAATTTAAAAGCTTATTCTGGCCCTCTATGACCGGTCAGGCAGGTTACTTTTCATTGCTGGATAGAATTTCGCCAGCAGCAGGCCCAGAGCTGGGGTTACTTCACCCTGTTCCAGTATATCATTCCACTGAATAAGATTATCACTTCACAGATAAGCGTTGAAATGGCTGCTCCTTTGGCTCCCATTTTCGGAATTAAAAGAAAATTTAATATAACATTAACAACGATCATCACGATATTCAGATAAACCAGGAATGTAACTTTTCCTTTTGCAACCAGGTTGTTACTGATTGATCCGTAAATAAAGACAATTGCTAAATACCAGACCAATATCCGGAATACGGGTATAGATGCATCATATTTATCCTGGAAAATGCTGTTGAATATAAATGTTGAACCGAAGAATAACAAGGTGCTTAGTATTATCCCAATAAATCCTAATGTATAAAGCGCCAGGTTTTGAATAGAACTGAATTTCAATTTATCATTTGAATATTTAGCAAGGCTGGGAAATAGTGCGGTCATAAATGCTGTAGAGATGAACATAAAGGGGTAAATGAACCGGGTTGCACCGGAGTAATATCCGACTTCAATGCTGCCCTTCATTTTTTCAAGCATGATGATATCGATCTTGTTGTAGATCACATTTGCTGCCATTAAAACAGTGAACACTGCACCCTGACGAATAAAAAACAGGCTTTCGGCAATCCGGGGTTTACTGACAAGGTAGCCACCATGCTCTTTGTGCCGCATGTACAGAAAAAGAATTAATAGTACCGCGCAGTTGATGAAGCCCAGGTACACAAAATAGTCGAGCGGAGCATTTAAAACGATGCCGGTAATGATGAAGATCAGCTTTAATGTGCCCAAACTGATGTCTTTCCAGAAGATGAGATCTTTTCTGCCGGTGGCAACCAGGATGGCCAG
>DASWTL010000240.1:0-3849 GCA_036402155.1 Sphingobacteriaceae bacterium
TTCATTCCGGTACGTAATATGGAATATTATCTTTATGGCTTCGCTATCATTTTCCTGATATTACTCGGCTCATTAGCGGCTAAAACCGGTGGTTCGAGCGTACTAAAAGCCATAGTAAGAATTACATTCTGGGGTACCACGGCTATGGGTATTACTGCATTAGTGGGGTATTTATTTGGAGTGAGCTTAGGATAAAAGGTTACTGTTAAAGTGGGTATACGCCTGTATTCCAGCCAAGTGTTTGCCTTTGCCAAACCTGTAGTAGTGAAGTCTTACTAAGGGATGTTCGAAGTAATGTTCAGTCATTTTCTATTTGAGCTTCCACCTGTCCCGGTGTTGTTACTCACAATTACTTATTTGTGGCCGAAAATACTAATTGCCGACGATAAAACGTATGGAGTTGGTATAGTTGATTTATCAACTCAAAAGCTCAACTGCTTACGCCTTACATTCGATGTGAGTTCAGCACTTGCCAGAAAGTATTGTAAGCATTATCTTTCAAAAAATAATCGCATGCTTCCCGGAGTTGGTATCCTGTTTTAAACACGTTTTTGACTTTAGGGAATATTGGGGAAGAAATTCTTGCGTTGTGGTAATAAAAAATTGTACAAATATTTTTTAATAAACAGTCTGAATATGAGTGAACAGAATGACAATCATTTAAATAGAAGAAAATTTTTAGCCTCGGTGGGTGTACTGGGAGCAGCAGCCGGAATTGGTAGCCTGCCGG
The DNA here is from genome assembly GCA_036402155.1 of Sphingobacteriaceae bacterium. GTDB lineage: Bacteria > Bacteroidota > Bacteroidia > Sphingobacteriales > Sphingobacteriaceae > DASWTL01. The sequence continues at coordinate 731 of DASWTL010000240.1, forward strand.
TTTATGCAAACCAGCAAGCCGATGAAAGAGAATCTGGCCCGGTAATGAAATGCAGCCCTTATCTTCAGGGTATTTTTCATGACAGGATGGTGATTCGCTGGATCACTAATTGTAAATGTTATAGCTGGGTGGAGTATGGTGAAAGCCGGGAACAGCTTAACAAAAAAGCTCATCAGATCATAGAGGGGATGGTTCAGGCAAATAACACTATTCATGATATCACCATTCATGGTCTGACACCTGGCAAGACCTATTACTATAAAGTGGTATCTAAAAAGATTGAAAAATTCACAGCCGGTAAAGTTACCTATGCCGAAACAGAAAGCAGTGAGATTTATTCTTTTACAACGCATCCGTTAAAAAAGGAAGTTGTTCAGTTCTCTGTAATGAACGATGTGCACGACAGGCCTGAAACATTCCCGCATATGTATCAATATATTCAGAAAGGATCAACAGATTTCGTGCTGCTGAATGGAGATATGTTCAATTCGCTGAGAAATGGTGAATCACAAATACTGGAGAACCTGCTCAATCCGCTCAATAAGTTATTCTCTTCTACTGTGCCATTTATTTTTACACGCGGTAACCACGAAGCGCGGGGAGAATATGCCCGGCAACTGCCCGACTATTTAAATGGAAAGCAGAATAAATTCTATTATTCCTTTGAACTGGGGCCGATGTATGTGATTATACTGGATTCGGGCGAGGATAAAGAAGACGACCATCCGGCATATGCCGGTATCATCAGTTTTGATGAGTATCGCTTCCAGCAACAAAATTGGCTTGAAGAAGAAATGCGGAAAAAAGCCTTTAAAAACGCAAAATACAGGGTAGTGTTTAGTCATATTCCGCCATTCTATACTTCTAAAAAAGAAGCACATGGCACTGCCTTTGTTGGTAAACACTGGGTTCCGGTACTTAACAAGGCCAAAGTAGACATCCTGTTTTCAGGGCACACGCATCGCTATGGTATTCATCCACCTGTAAAGGGACTCCATGATTTTCCAATCATTATTGGGGGAGGTCCGAATGATGGCATGCGTACAATAATCAATGCCAGGGTCGACCATCATGAAATGAATATTAACATGATTGATGATAGTGGCAAAACAGTAGGCAGCTTAACGATATGACAACAGGTTGTTGAAATCACAATTCTGCCATCAATTTTTTTAATTTGAGCCGTAACAAAAACCTTTCTATAAAATCTATTTGATATGAGAACCAATCACGAAATTGACTATCACATCTTCGGAGAGGAGATGCAGTATGTAGAAATAGAACTGGATCCGCAGGAAACAGCGATTGCAGAGGCGGGATCGTTTATGATGATGGAAGACGGCATCCAGATGCAAACCATCTTTGGCGACGGCAGTCAGCAACAGGGAATTCTGGGCAAATTATTTAGCGCCGGAAAAAGATTGCTTACCGGCGAAAGCCTGTTCATGACAGCATATACGAACATGATCAGTGGTAAAAAGCGGGTAAGTTTCGCATCTCCTTATCCTGGTAAGATCATTGCGTTAGACCTGTTACAGCTCGGCGGAAAGATAGTCTGCCAGAAAGATGCCTTTCTTTGTGCAGCCAAAGGTGTAAGCGTAGGTATCGAATTCCAGCGCAGACTGGGCACGGGGTTGTTTGGGGGCGAAGGATTTATTATGCAAAAGCTTGAAGGTGACGGAATGGCCTTTGTTCATGCCGGGGGCCACGTAATAGAAAGGGAGCTTCATGCGGGCGAGGTACTTAAAGTTGACACGGGTTGTATTGTGGCTTTCACCCATGGTGTAGATTACGATATTCAATTTGTGGGAGGTATAAAAAATACCATTTTCGGCGGAGAAGGCGTTTTCTTTGCAACGCTTCGCGGTCCGGGAAAAGTATGGATACAAACCTTGCCGATCAGCAGATTGGCCAGCCGTATTCTTGCTTTCGGTACCTACAATCGTAAAGAGGAGGGCAGTATACTTGGCGGATTCGGTAACTTACTTGATGGTGACGGACGGTAAATAATTGATTTCGATATGTATGATGATCTGATGGCCGCTGTCCGGGAGTGGACTTTGTTAACCTGGCTTTTTATTGTTTATCTAAGTATCAGCGATTAGATGCATTGTCTCTCAACCGTGGATTCCCTTTATGGTTGGAATTATGAACGAAAACCTGAATCACCCAGTGATTCAGGTTTATAGCGAGAAGTAAGATCTTGTTTAACAACTACGGTGTACCTTTATTCGAGTTTGCCCATACTTTTAACTCTTCAATCTGCTTCTTTTTTCTCGGGATGATCTCATTAGCCTTTTGGATCAGCCATGGGTCTTTACCGTATTTCAAAAAACCTTCTGCGAGATAGACCGCGCTTTGAAGGTGGGGAATCATAACCGCCACAAATTGTTGATCAGCCACCATATTGGTATCCATCTTAGACATGTCCCACATCATTGTTTTATGGGTTTTAATCACTTTGCCAAACCCGCTTTTATCGTCTTTCCTGTTATATCTAACTGTTAAAGATCCTTTTTTAATACTATCTACAAAGTGTTCAAGAGCATTAATTTCCGATTTTTGAATACTGGAAATACGTTGTGCAATCTTTTTAAGGGCAGCATCCTTCCCGGTATTCAACTCAGCCTGGGCAAGGTCAACTGCGCCCTGATGGTGACTTTTTAATATGATTGCAAAATCGCGGTCTGCATTACCGGTTAAAGGGATCTGGTTCAAATCGTTCGTTAATTGATGTATAGCTGTGCTAAAAGTAGTTGCATGCTGAGTAACCGTATCCCCGGCAACAGAAAGTGAGTCGAAGGCTTCCTGTGCGCTGCGGTTATCCGGGTCGGAGGCAGAGTTGCTGCAGGATATGACACTAACAGATGCTGATATTAACAATCCCAAAAAGAACACATTTCTCATAAAAGATAGTACATCTGGTTTACCTGATTGTTTCAGTTTTTAGTAGTTGCTGAGGATACACCCGTTGATCAAAGAGCAGTTATTGCCAGCGAGTCCTCCTGCCGGGTAACGAGTCGGAAGATCGTTCCTGTTTTTGTAAACAGAAGATCCAGCATGAATTAAATAACTGCTATAAAAACGTTTTTGCTTCTCAGTAGTTATAACAGTACATT
>DASWTL010000241.1:0-8798 GCA_036402155.1 Sphingobacteriaceae bacterium
CGCAATTGCTTGATATTAAACCAATTGATTACGATTCATCCATAAAGCTTGCTTTTGATAAAATTGAACAGAACGAAGTGCTTTCAAGCTGGAAAGACGCGCAAACCAGTGGTTTACTACGCGGGGGGCTGTCCAAACTTATTGAAGTGCCTTCTAACGGTTGTTTTAAGGATATACGTACCCGGAAACTTCAGGAGGGAAATAGTGCCATCAAGAAAATTTGGTCTATAGGAGGTAAAACCGGGTGGTATTATGGGAATTGGCTTTGGGAGATCAGGGGGTTTTTAGATCAACTGATTGGGGGAGTTGGTATGCGAAGAGGGAGAAGAAGTGATACTGAGATATACCCTGGTGATGCACTTGACTTCTGGCGTGTGCTTTTGGCAGATAAGAACGAAAAACGATTATTATTATATGCAGAGATGAAACTCCCTGGCGAAGCCTGGCTTGAGTTTAGAATTGATGACCAGAATGTCCTGACACAAACTGCAACGTTCAGACCTGTTGGATTATTAGGCAGATTATATTGGTATTCCGTTCTGCCATTTCATGGATTAATATTTAATGGGATGATTAATAAGCTGGCTGAGACTTTAACTTAACTCATATTTTGAACCAACCCACAGATAAACAAATAAAATGAGCAAATTCAACCTTTTAATTTACTGTACAGGTATGATTTTTATAATTGCTTGTGGCGGGCAAAAAGGTAAACCATCTGCAAGCGCTTTCACACTGGATAACTTTAAAGGTATTCCGAAGGAGGTTCAGGGTTGTTCATGCTATTTTTCTGAGAATGAACTGAAATTTAAAAACTCAGAATATTTATTTGCAGCTGGTTTTGACAGTACAGGCTTCGTTTCGGTGAATAGTAAACCAATTAAACTTAAGCTTATTTCAACCGGCAGAGACCCGCGCACATTTGGAGACTACGATCACACCGATATTTACAAATCTGAACATTACCAAGTTACCGTGGACATTAAATATAAAAAGTCAAATGGTTACGAAACCTGGTGGAATGATGGGACTATAATCATTGAAAATAAGGATGGGCAAAAACTGGTTAAAAAGTTTGTAGGGGAATGTGGTTGCTAGGCTTTTTATCCATTATTTACCAGGGTTTTAGTTGTGCCCAACAGACCAATAAGAAGGAGCCTTCGCAACACACTTACTTTAACTTTGGACTTAATTCATTCCGATAAATTCTCCCACCTGGCTATCAATTTATTATCTTAGTATGCTTGTTTTAAAACGACTAAAATGGAAAAATTTGACCGGAAACAGCATTGGGACCATATCTATCAGACCCGGGACCTCAAAGACGTAAGTTGGTTTGAACCAACACCAGAAACATCGTTAAGATTTTTTAAACAATTTAATGTACCCTTAACTGCAAAAGTTATAGATATTGGCGGTGGCGACAGTTTATTAGTTGACCATTTACTAAATCTGGGTTATCAGGACATTTCGGTACTCGATATTTCTTCAGAAGCCATTAACAAAGCCAAGAAACGACTTGGCAGCCGGGCAAATAAGGTTAAATGGATAATAGCAGATGCCGCGACTTTTAAACCTGATGAGAAATATGATTTTTGGCATGACCGTGCAGCATTTCACTTTCTTACCAACGAACAGGAAATTTCGGGTTATTTAGAAACTGCGCAGCAAAATATAAATCCGAAAGGTGTTTTAGTAATCGGCACATTTTCTGAACAGGGGCCTGAAAAATGTAGCGGGATAGAAATCAAACAATATTCTGAGACGTCAATGGCCGAACGGTTAAAAATCTTTTTTAAGAAAATAAAGTGCATCACGGTTGATCACCAGACACCGTTCGACACTTTGCAAAATTTTGTTTTTTGCAGTTTTAGAAAACTGAAATCAGCCTGAAGATATTCTTAATTACCCTGGGGCGCATGAAAGTAACCAGGCCGGATGAAACATCTGGAAGATTTGATGACCAACAATGAGAATTGAAGAATACATACCCTCAGGAATATTAAAGCCATTCATCAAGTCCTACCGAATTATTGAAAGCCGGCATGAATTGGTTAACAGGGTAGTGCCTAGTACTTCATTTGCGCTGGTATTCCGTTTCAGGGGGCAAATTTCTTATATCAACCAAGCCTCTATAACTACCTTACCTGGTACAATATTTTCGGGTTTGAGAAAATCCGTCCGGCTCATCAACTATGCTGCTGACACAGGGGCATTCATTGTGCTTTTCAATGACACCGGAGCATCTGCATTTTTCAGATATCCGCTTCATGAACTGTATGAAGAAAGTGTGTCATTGGATAACTTTTTTCCGCAGTCTGAAATTTTAATGGTAGAAGATCAAATAGGCAGTACCGAAAACAACAGGACGAAGATCGATATTATCGAGCGCTTCTTATACTCAAAGCTCATCTGCCAAAAGCCTGATCACCTGGTATCGCAAGCCATCGCTAAAATATATGCAAATAATGGAATGATCAGAATGCGGGACCTGGCAGCTGATTTATATATCAGTCAGGACGCTTTTGAGAAGCGATTCAGGAAAGTGACAGGAACTACGCCCAAACAGTTCTCTTCTATTGTAAGAATGAATGCCATCATTCGTCAAACTCCTTCATCACACTCTTTCCTTAATCTGGCCCTTGAAAACGGTTACTACGACCACTCGCATTTCAACAAAGATTTTAAACTTTTTACAGGACAAACACCAACCAAGTTTTTCAGATCAGCTGTGTTTTGGTAAATCAATGATTTTTTACAATGATGGGTTTGAATTCATCCGGATCTTTGAATCAAATAAAGATTATATGAAAGCAGGTCCATTAGTGATTATTATTTGCCTTGCATTTATATGGAGTAAAGCTATAGCCCAGACAAATAATGCATCATCATCAAAAATGAATACAATGAAACAGTTTAGTTTATTAGTAAGAGTGCCAGACACTTATGGTAAAGAACAGGCACAATTGGCAGGTCCTCTATGGGATAAATTGATTGATCAATGGAAAGAGGAGGGTGTTTATATTTTGAGCTTTCCTTTTCCTGGAGAAAGCTACACCGTATCAGGATCAGAAAAAATAGTGCGAAAGGAAACGGTACTTTCAAACAACCTTAAAGTTGTGAGTAATATTGTGCTTCAATCAGAAAGTATGGAACAAGCTTTGGATCTTGCAAAATCCTGCCCCATACTACTATACGGAGGTACGGTGGAAGTACGGGAAATTCCTGCTCCAATCAAACTAAACCAGGTTCCCATCGCGAGGTAGTTGTTTTTAAAGACTTAACTGTACCATTCGTTTCCTCGCTAATTCTCCAAAATATGATATCTGTCATTTTTTGATAGCTGATTGTTACGTAATTTGTATTTATACAGCACTTGGCCATGATAAACATCAAAAATATTAAAGTGCCGAATTGTTCAGAATGTGATTCCTTTAATTCTACTGTATTTTGTTCGTTGAGTGTTGTTGAAAAATTTGATCTTTCAGATAATAAGGAATTTAGACTTTTCAGGAAAGGCCAGATCGTTTTTTATCAGGGGCAGCAATCGAAGAATTTATTCTGTATTTTTTCAGGTAAGGTAAAAATTTTCAAGCTGGGAGATGACGGAAAAGAGCAAATTGTGCGCTTTGCAAAAAAAGGCGATGTAATTGGATACAGGGCATTGCTTGGTGACGGAGAGTATTATGCTTCTGCTTCTGTGTTTGAAGATGCAGTAATTTGTTGTATCGCGAAAAGCGTTATTGATAAATTGCTTGAGAGTAACTCGAAATTTGCCAGGCAAACCATTAATCTATTATCAAGAGATTTAAGGACAGCAGAGCAAAAGATTTTAAATATGGCTCAGAAAACGGTAAGAAATCGTATTGCTGAGGTACTGATCATGTTGTGGGAGTTCTACGGGGTAGATGATATTACGCAAACCATTGACGCTACGCTATCCAGGGAAGAAATTGCCAACATCGCCGGAACATCCACCGAATCATGTATTCGGATCTTATCAGAATTCAATAATGACGGGGTAATTAAAATTATAGGTAAGAGTATTCAGATAATTGATGTTTCGCGATTGTTGCACATTGCAAGAATTCCGGAATAATTTTCAGCCATCTTCCAGGTCTCTGTTCAGGGGGAATGAATTCAAAATGGTCGATATATAGTACATCATAAATCCCCTCTTTTTACGAGCAGTGCGAGGTCATTTTCCAGAAGGAGATAACCATACTCGTAACAGAAATAATAGATACTGCCTTTTTGTGTTTCATAGGTATGCGTGTGATAATCAAAATTAAAACCTGCCTTTCGTAACGTTGCCTGTTTTACACGGGTTTTTCCTTCCGGGTTATGGTTTATAAGGACTTGACGGTTCCTTTTCAGAATAGCGTTAATTTGTTTAACTACGGTGTTGGTTTCACTTAAAAGACGGTTGTTATAATTGCTCCGGCACTGATCATCACAGAATTTTTTATCTGAACGACCTTTTAGCGGCGTGCCGCAGTCTAAACAAAGTTTATCCATAAATTATTGATTACTCGTTGTTTACCAGAATCTAAGGTATTAATTATCCGTATATAAACGTTTATATACGGATATAAATGTTTAACATCCGGCTAATTTTTCAAGGTACCCTCACCTTTGTTCTGTCGCTGCCGGTGGTCGGCGGTGTTCGTTAACTAACAGAAACTTTAAATTTTAAGATCATGAGCAATTTAAGAAACAGTGTCCGCCTGATGGGCCATGCAGGAAATCAACCAGAAGTAAAAATCATTAATGAAAAACAAAAGGTAGCGCGTATAAGCATTGCGACAAACGAAAGTTACCGGAATGCAAATGGTGAGCGTGTTGAGCAAACGCAGTGGCACCAGCTTGTATTCTGGAATAAACAGGCTGACCTCGCTGAGAAATACCTGGAAAAAGGAAGCGAGATTACAGTAGAAGGAAAGTTAACCTCTCATAGTTATGTAGCTAAAGATGGTCAGAAGAAATATGTGACTGAAGTGGTGGTGGATGAGATCATCTTCGCAAAAAAGCCACAACAGTAAAAGAAAATACATCAAGATTCAGCGATTCCTGCAAAGTGCCGGAATCGCTTTTTAGTTTGGTGAAATATCTATTTGTGAAATAGCAATCCAGGACTATCGATAGCTTCAGATTTGACCCGGACGCTCGGGTAAACAGCTACTTATTGTTTGTTAAATTTTTGAACTGTTCCCTGGTATATACTCCAGGCGATGCATGATCCCCTTCAGTAAATTCCAGGTTTATGGCATCTATACCTTTAACTTCTGTAAACGAAAAAGTGATCTCGCTAATATATGCTTCAGCTCCGGCAGATCCCATGGATTGTGTCAGGTATGTTGCATCAGCAATCCGTAGATAGGCAGTACCACCCTCTTGTTTTATCCATTGCAGTTGAATTTGGGGATATTTTTTATTAGCGATCTTAATGATTTGCTGAGGAGTAATATTCGTTTTTTTACCCGGAAGATGCTGTAATTGTGTATTTCCGGTTTTGGGGTCAATCGCAGTTATCCAGGGTAAGTCTTTTATCAAGGAAGTATCTGCTGAAACAGAGTCTGAATAAGCGGAATCTTTGGAGTCTACCATTCTTTTGTCGGAAGCATTATTACACCGGTTACATGAAATGGTGAACAACAGGATCAGGAATAAGAGGCTTCTGTACATTTTTATTTTTCTAAGGTGTGCTAACGGAAACCGGTAAAACTTTGCCGTTAAAGAATTTATGGCCGGTTAAAGCAAAATCGGCAATGAATTTACCCATTTCAAATGCCAGTACGGGTGACTCATAACCGGGGAAAGCTTTTTCCAGCATCTCGGTTTGAGCCGAGCCAATAGCCAGGCAATTAATCCTGATCTTCCGCTGAGCAAGTTCAGGAGCCAGACATTCGGTGAGTGTATGAAGGGCCGACTTACTTACTGAGTAAGCGGTAAGCCCCGCAAACTTATCACTACCCTGAAATCCCCCCATGCTGCCAATATTTACAATATGCGAATTTTCATTGAAAAGCGGTAACATATGCTGGATCATTTTTACATGGCCAAGCAAATTACTTTGCAGCATTTCGGCAAAATCAAGTTGTACCAGTTGCTCAAAAGGCTTTTTGATAAGGGCACCGGCGTTATTAACCAGTATGTCCACACTCCCCAGGGTCTTTTTAACAAAAGGTACTAGCCCCCCGGGATAATCATCATGTACGATATCAAATTTAGCCGGAAATAAGCTGCATTCAGGATTCAGACCCACTGCTATTTCATATAACCGTTTTAATTTTGATTCAGATCGTGCTAAAGCCACAACATGATTGTCGTTATTGAGTATTAATTCCAATACTGCTTCAAATCCTACGCCACTGCTTGCTCCTGTAATTATAATATTCATGATCGTTTAATTTGTAGTAACCTGTCCTGCAGGATTATTGATCAGATGAAATCCATCCTTTATCAGTTTGAAATTCTCAGGCTCAGATGCTGCTTTCATTTCAAGATATATTCGAATTTCTTTTTCAAGCTCTGGCAATATCTGTTCCTGTTTTAATATTTCCAGAATTTCCAGTGAACATAACCAATCATCCCGGAAATCCATCCTTAATTTTTCCCAGACTTTTTGTAATTCTTCAAAGTTGTTATGATCTTCCCTGCATTTTCTTACCGTATAAAACAAGTTATGATACTTTTTTGTAAGATCATCATACTCTGGATGATATGTTGGAGTTTTTGAAATCAATGCTACCTCTTCAAATGAATCCTTATCGGCAGCGCCGCAAAAAACAGAGGTTATTTTCTCTCCTACTGCCAAATCAAAAATTCCCTGTGATGGTTCAAAATAAATCCGGCCAAAGTTGTCTTTTACAGTGCAGTCTGAAAAACTGATTAAAAGTAAATTACCATTTTTGATTGTAAGCTCTTCGATCTTCCCTGACACATTGATCCCACTTTCAAATTCGAGACTGGTTATGATGTCTTTTTCTATTCCGTTTTCCTGAAGTTCCGATGAGCTGAAATCTTCAATCCCTTTATGATGTCCCTTGAGTAATCCGACCGGTGAGGAAAATCCACCCTGATGATTATTCTTGCCATGGCCATCCAGTTGTTTATTTTCAAATGCCATGGCAGTAGGACCGCTGGTTTTTATAAATGTAAGATCGTTCTTATAATCCATACCCAGGTCGCTGAAAACACCACTAACCTGTAGTCCTGAACTAAATACTGCCGTACATGTCTGATTACATTCAATTGCTTTTAGTACCCCCTCTGTACCACCAACCCGCAGAGCCATTGTATCTGCAAAAGTCTCCAGCACATCAATCAGGTTTTGGAAGGTGGGCGTAACGAATAATTGAGGCTGCGGCTTTGTAATATCATATGAGTAATTAACAGCATCAATGGTGTACCAGATTTTCTTAACATCCGGTTGCATACAGGTTACACTTTCGCCGATGGAAGAAAGTAGTCCGGCGCCATAAATTTTCGGATGATTCAGGTCACCGATCAGACCGTATTCTACAGTCCACCAGTGTAAGCGGCTAAGCAGTGCCATTTCTGAAGGTTCGCCCAGGTTTCCCTGGCAAAATTCAACCCTTTTTTCGGCCTTCCTGATGTCTGCAGGATCAGCCTGTGGCATTTCTTTCAATATTGAGAGCTCCCGGATAGCTTCGTACAGTTCAAAATCTTTAGCAGAAAAGATAGCTTTAGCTCCAATAGACCCGAAATAGCTTAAGTATTGGTTATAATCAGGATCGGCGATAATTGGGGCATGACCAGCAGATTCGTGTATTATATCGGGTGCTGGAGTATATTCGATGTGTTTTAATTGCCTTATATCTGCTGCAATTACTAAAACCCGGTGTACCTGAAATTCCATAAATGCTGCAGGAGGAATAAAGCCATCAACAGTAACTGCGCCCCAGCCAATTTTAGCCAGCGCATTATTCATGTCCCGCAGGTCTGGAATCTTTTCTATGGTAAGTCCGGCTTTTTCAAGACCCGGGATGTATGGATAATACGCTACATCTTTTAAATAGCTGTAATTCTGTCGCATGACATATCGCCATACAGCATGGTCAACGGGTGTATAATGATCATAGCGCTGCTCAACAATATATTGTTTAAGATAGCCGGGTAATTGGGCCACCTGCGGGTTGTTAAAGTCATTAAAGTCTGTCATTCAGCTTGTGATGAGACATTAACCGGATAATGTAAAGTTACGAAATTTAAGCATCTGTGAATGTAGCAAAAGCTATTTAAGTGCCACAGTATTGCTAAATAGTTATTAAATAGGGATATCTGTTTTATCAATAGGAAGCTCTAATCTTTTAGGACGGAACACAAAATATATTCCGGTGAACGATAGCAAAGCTGAGATACAATAAAATAACAGGCTAACCATTACTGCCAGGTGTTCATCGTATCCCAGAAGGTCAGCGCCATAAATAAATACAATTTCCCGGGCTCCTAAACCGCCTACTGTAAATGGGAAAATGGCCACTAATGACGAAACAAGGAACATAAAAAGATAAGGTGAAAACTTGCCTTCAAAATGGAGAGCATATAACAAAAAGATCACGCTTACTATTTGCATAGACTGCACCATCAGTGCTTTGAAATGTGTCAGTGTAAATGTTTTACAGTAATTCTTAAAGTAGCGCTTCATAATTACGTAATACAATAAGGTGCCTGCAGCTATTACTGTTACCGGTATCCAATAAGGAATACCTAAATGGGGAAGGAAAAAAATCAGCGCGGAAATGATCAGCACTAATGCCCATAAGCCACTAAGC
>DASWTL010000242.1:0-2106 GCA_036402155.1 Sphingobacteriaceae bacterium
ACCTGAACTCCTATTCAGGCGGACAAAGATCGCAGACTTCTTCGGGACCGGTTGTACCCTTGTTCGACCATCCTACGTTCACGAACGTAGGATGGTCGAAGTTGTCCCGAAGAAGGCCCGGCCAAAACCAGCATCTGATAAATCCCATTATAGCTGGAATAACTTGGGGAGAGGAATAATCCGATTAAATAAATTACTTATAACTCGCCACCTATTCCGGCAAAACACTATTTTTGACAAAAAGCAATTACAATGAATTTTCCATCCGAATTAAAGTATACCAAAGATCACGAGTGGATCAGGTTTGAAGGCTCTAATGCATATATCGGCATTACTGATTTTGCACAGCGCGAACTGGGTGATATTGTTTATATAGACATTAATACCTTGGGTAAGGAGATTGATAAAGATCAGGTATTTGGCACTGTAGAGGCTGTTAAAACAGTTTCAGACCTGTTTATGCCTGTTAGCGGAAAGATCGCTGAACTCAACCGCAAACTGGATGCTAATCCTGAACTGGTGAATCAGGACCCGTATGGCGATGGATGGATGGTTAAAATTGAAGTTAGCGATGCTGCGCAGGTGGAGTCACTTTTGTCGGCTGATGACTATAAAAAGCAGGTAGGCGCATAATGATAGAAACGCTCAGGCATCAATATCTTGCAATTATCTGGGCATCTATTGTTTTGATCCTTTGTGATATGCCCATTGTGGAAGGTGCAATGGGGTTTACCTTTTTTGAAGGGTTTGACAAGCTGGTGCATACCGGATTCTTTTTTGTGTTCACCGTTCTGCTTTTTTATGGAAAGATACAGCAACAAAGGAGCTACAATTACCGTATAATAACCGTAATTAAAATCTTAATTGTAGCTACTTTGCTCGGAGGCGGTATAGAACTTCTCCAATGGAAGGTATTTACCTATCGTTCTGCCGATTGGTGGGATCTGTTTGCAGATTTAACCGGGGTGGGAATGGGTATTTTTAGTTATATATTTTTACACAGAACACGATTTAATGCTAGCGCGAACTAAGTATTTTGCTTTTTGTATTATTCTGATTACCATCAGCGGATGCGGCATTTTTAAAAAAAGTTGCCATTGCCCTAAAGTGGCATCAGTCACCAGCGTATCGCATTAAGAACATTATTCCTGCTTCGCTTTTCTCATAAAATATTTTCTCCGTTATTATTTTTAGATGACTTTCCTTATTTGGATTTAATATAAATAAGGTATACATTTGTGAGAGTTAATAGTAAGTATGAACCTTTCGCAACTAGAGGCTGGTGAGGCCGGTGTTATCAAAGAATTCACAGATATCGAGATGTCATTAAAACTAATGGAAATGGGGTGCCTTCCTGGTGAGCCAATTGTTGTAGAGCGCATAGCTCCGCTTGGTGATCCGATGGCTATCACAGTTTCAGGCTACCAGCTTAGTCTGCGCATGCGTGAAGCTTCGACCATCATTTTACAATAGGAAATAGTGAACGGTGATCTGAAAGTTGCCCTGATTGGAAATCCCAATACAGGAAAATCTACTTTGTTTAATGAATTAACGGGTTTAAATCAAAAAGTCGGAAATTTTCCGGGCGTTACCGTTGATAAAAAAACAGGGTATTGTAAACTTGATGATGGCCGGATTGCCGAAATCATAGACCTTCCCGGAACATACAGTCTATATCCGAAAAGCAGGGATGAAATCATCGTATTTGAAGCCCTTGCTGATAAAAATAATCCGTCACATCCTGATCTGATCATCTTTATTGCGGATGCGTCCAATCTGAAAAGGAACCTGCTGCTTTTTACACAGGTAGCAGATTTGAAGATACCCGTTATAATTGCTCTTAATATGATGGATCTGGCCGACAAGGCTGGTCTTAAGATCAAGGTTGATGAGCTCGCATTAAAGTTAGGCGTTCCGGTAGTGCCTGTATGCGCCCGCAAAAAAATGGGTATAGATAAGTTAAAGGCTGCGGTACAGTTTGCAGGAAAGCTTCCTTTACAAACGGATACCATCGAAGTGGAGGCTTTGGCTCCTGGTTTAATAGGGGACATAAGCCATGAACTGGGAATAAAAAACCCATACGTTGCGCTTCAGTATGCACATCAG
>DASWTL010000243.1:0-3395 GCA_036402155.1 Sphingobacteriaceae bacterium
TACTATGAGAATTTATAAAGTGGTGCCTGACTTCTTGCAACTCCTTTTTTGATGGCTTGGCAGTACCTATGTCTGGTTCTTTATAAAATTGGCGGGAGTCTGCAGATATTATTTCCGTATCCAGGTATTGGGCTATCCGTATTGCTAAGGCTGTTTTGCCAATAGCGGTAGGCCCTACGATTACAATAAGCGATTTATCTGATGTTTTCACCGAAAAATAATTGAGCCGGTCTTACGGGAGAACCGTTTCAACCGGGTTAAAGGCAGTACCAAGTTCGCGAAACACCTCAAGGTTTGTGGCTGGCCAGTTTTTTAAGCTTACAAACTCCGTTTGGCATATTTTTAATAATCTTCCTTATTAAAATCCTCAGAATCAAAGTTCTCGTTGTCAGAAAATTCATCCATGAAACCTTCTTTTTCTTCTTCCGGTTCCTCTGTTTGCTCCTCTTCTTCTACAACAAATCCTAAATCGGTTATAGTTTCCAGGTCTTCAGTATCTTCAGCTACAAAGTCCATTTCGTTTATAAAATCGAAATCTGCCTCATCACCGGTCTCTTCAGGATCGGGAATAATTGGCGCTATTATTAATTTAGGAACCTCACCTGCGCGTCTAAACAGGTTAGGGTATGACTTTCCGGGCTCTTCATTTAAGAGGATTTTAATCAGCTCTACGTGAAAGTCAAAAGGTCGATCAAAATTATAGGTGTAATAGAATTTTTGATGAGGGTCTTCTATAAAACTGCTTAATTTTGAATTTGACATAAGTGCAACCCCACGATCAATTTTGCGTTGATTAGGCTGAAACGCTATTTCGTCGCCCTTTATCCAGTGATCATTACTCACGTAAAAGGAGGATGACTTCTCCGGATCATATCCTGTAGAACTATGGATAGCTTTATGTAAATCTTCAAAAGTCTGATTTGACTTGATATCTATTTCACGGATAACATCGTCATAATCCTCAAAAGACACCTTAAATCTATAGACGGCCATTATATTTAATTAAAGTAATAAGCGAAATTAGCGTGAATGCAATAACGCAGTTGAATAAAGAAAGTTTAAAATAAGTTTTAATTGTGTTTTGGTCTTAATCCAAGGTCCGCGCCTTTTTTTAACATAAAGTCTATTGCGTCTTCCCTTGTGTTTTTTATATCTCCCTCTAATATCGCTTCCCGTATCTGATTTTTTATTATCCCTACTTCCCGTCCTTCTTTAATTCCAAAAAATTCCATTATATCATTGCCTGTAACCGGAGGCTGCCAGTTGCGCATCTGGTCACGCTCCTCAACATCTTTTAATTTTTGCTTTACCAGCTCAAAATTGTCGCGGTATTTTCTGACTTTGTACTCATTCTTTGTAGTTACATCTGCATGGCAAAGCAACATCAGACTCTCTATATCATCTCCAGCTTCAAAAAGCAATCTTCTCACTGCCGAATCTGTTACAATATCCTGCGCAAGTACAATTGGACGCAAATGCAATTGTACCAATTTTTGTACAAATTTCATCTTTTCATTTAAAGGAAGTTTAAGCTGGGAAAATATTTTCGGCACCCAGCGCGCACCTTTATCTTCATGTCCGTGGAAAGTCCATCCATGGTTTTCTTCAAAACGTTTGGTGGCAGGTTTGGCAATATCATGAAGAATAGCTGCCCAGCGTAACCACAAATCGTTCGTGTACAGGGAAATATTATCCAGTACCTGCAATGTATGGTAAAAATTGTCTTTATGGGATTTTCCGCGTACAACCTCAACTCCATGAAGGGCAGCCATCTGTGGAAATATTATTTCCAGAAGCCCTGTATCAAATAAATAATTGAAACCTACCGAAGGAATAGGGGAAAGGATGATCTTATTCAGCTCATCTGTAATACGCTCTTTTGATACAATCCTAATACGCTCTTTATTTTTTGTGATCGCTTCAAAGGCTATTATATCAATGGTGAAATTAAGCTGCGATGCAAATCTGATGGCGCGCATCATACGCAGTGGGTCATCAGAAAATGTTTCAGCAGGATTAAGCGGGGTCCGGATGAGTCTGTCATCCAGATCGTCAATTCCATGAAACGGGTCCAATAGCTTACCGAAATTATCCTGGTTTAATCCCAATGCCATTGCATTGATTGTAAAATCCCGGCGTTTCTGATCATCTTCAAGCGTGCCGTTCTCTACTATCGGTTTTCGTGATTCAGATCGGTAAGATTCTTTCCGGGCTCCTACAAATTCTACTTCCAGATCATCATATCTGAGCATTGCGGTGCCGAAGTTTTTGAATATATTAACTTTTGTTTTAAGTATTGCGCCAGCTTTTTTTGCGAAATCTATACCATTCCCGATCACCAGAATGTCTATGTCTTTAGATGGTCGGTTTAAGAATAAATCCCTCACGAAGCCACCAATAACATACACTTCCGTTCCGGTTTGGTCTGCTAATTGCGAAAGTTTGGAGAATAATGGATGCGTGAGATATTTTTTCATTTAGAACCCTGATCGTGCAAAAATAACCAAAGTTATCGTCTGATAAAGGTAAATTGCCCATCAGGTGCTAGTTTCATAATAGTAGATGGTTTTTGGGGAGTAGTATCATCCTGCTCAAGATTGACGACATAATCTACACCATCGGATATTTTATCAGATATTTCAGAAAAGTTGGCTGGAGCAGGTTGTCCGCTGATGTTTGCAGATGTGCTTACAATAGGTTTACGAAATCGCTGGATAAGTGCCTGACAGAACTGATGTTTAACAATGCGTATGCCTATGCTGCCATCTTCATGGATCACGTTAGCCGCAAGGTTTTTGGCTCCTGAATAGATAATGGTTAAAGGATTTTCTGCATACTCAATCAGATCGTACGCAATGGAAGGGACATCTTGAACATATCCTTCAAGCTTATTTTCAGTATCCAGAAGTATGATCAGGCTTTTTTTAGCATCCCTGCCTTTTAGCTTAAAAATTTTTTCCACAGCCGCAGGGTTTGTTGCGTCGCAGCCGATTCCCCAGATAGTATCTGTAGGATAGAGGATAACTCCCCCTTCTTTCAGTACTTCAAGCGCTTTTTCAATTTCTGATTTCATATAATATTTCTATTAACCTGTGACTGTGAATATCTAACGCACATTTAAAATGGAGTTCAGGACACTTTTGATAGCCATGCAATCCGCAAGGTCTGCAATGTAAAGGATAATTAACCTCTACTATGTGCTTTACATCGGATAATGGGCCGTAGCCAAAGTTTGTTACAGTAGAACAATATATAGCCGTTACAGGCGCATTCATCGCGGATGCAAAATGCATGGGTGCGGAATCATTTACATAGTTCATTAATGCATCCTTCATTAAAGCAGCGGACGCAAGATAGCTTAACTTTCCGCAAAGGCTTTGAGCCCGTGGATTTCC
>DASWTL010000244.1:0-1709 GCA_036402155.1 Sphingobacteriaceae bacterium
GGTTTATGTAAATATGGATAAAGTGCGTTTAGAGCAGGTAATTACCAATGTTGTAAGCAATGCATCAAAATATTCACCCGGCCAGAATACGATTAGCATTAACTGTACTTGTTCAGATAATAATATGCTGGTTTCTGTACAGGATTATGGTATAGGGATCGCTAAAGATAAGCTTCATAAAATATTCGGACGATTTTACAGAGTTGAAGAAATTGCTACAGGATTTAGCGGTTTGGGAATTGGACTGTACATTGCAGCTGAAATAGTACAGCGTCATGGTGGTAAAATATGGGCAGAGAGTGAACCAGGCCAAGGTTCAAAGTTTAGCTTTACAGTGCCTATTGTTCAAGCCGGTCAGGAAGCGATCTGAGTTAGTTTCTCTGTGTTTAGATGAACTAAGGGTTCGTGGTTATCACTAATAGTTTCTATCAGTTCCACAGCCTTTTCAACACCATTTTCTTTCTGAATTAATGCAGACATTTTCCTGCTGTTATGGTAAAGGGCATCATTGCTTACCAGTTCTTTAATCCTTTTCATAAACACGTAAGGCCCTAGTTGTGAAAGTGGAACAGGTTTTACGCCTACACCTTTTTTATAGGCCAGATCACCCCAGAAGTATTGATCACCTAAAGGATATACAGCCGGACATATGAACATGGGTTTCCCTGCACGCAAACATTCTGCAACTGTTCCGATTCCGCCATGATGAACAATCGCTTTCATCTTGCTGAACAATGTTTCAAAAGGCATGGGATCAATTATTTTAATATTTTCGGAGTTGCTTAATTCTACTATATCTAAATCTCCCCAGCCTTTAACAATAAGAAATCGTTGATTTAATTTCTGAGCAGCTTCAATAATTAAGTTACTTAAATTCTTAGGCAGTGGCATACTTCCGAAAGTAACCAGAATGGGTGGAGGGCCATCCTTAATAAACTGTTCAATATCTTCAGGAACCGGCTGGAAATGATCGGAAAACCAGAATCCGGTTAAATGGTGGTTAACCGGCCAGTCATTTGGCCGCTCTAAAAAATGCGCACTGATTCCGTATAAACATACTTCGTCAGAGTTTACGGGGAATTCTTTATCCAGGCCGTTCTGAATATGAAATTGCTTTATTGGCTTACTTAATATCTTAAACTTTAAGTCATTGATCTTATAACTTAACTTGTATAGAAATTCGGGTATCCTGAATCCGCTCATGGAGGGATTTGCAAATGCAGTGGTCTCCATCATGGCCGGTACAACCGCCGCTTTAATTGCCAGTTTGCTTAATTGATTGGTAAAAACATTTGCAAGTGTTTTAGGCCTGTATATGGTCAGATCGCTTGCCTGAGCCAGACTATAGAATTCATTGAGAGATTGTTCAATAATAGGCGATATCAACTTGGTGAAATTTCGCTGGATGGCAAACGGATTGCCCTTAAGCATTTTCTTGCCTTCTTCTGAATTTAATATTTGCTCGTAATCAGCGTCAATGGGGTGGAAATTTAGCTGGTATGACCCCACCAGCTCTTTAAAATTTTTAGCGGTTGATAAGGTTACATCATGCCCTCTTTTAGCTAATGCTTTTCCTAATACCGCATATGGCTGTACATCTCCCCGTGTGCCTAACGTAAGAATGGTTATTTTCATTGATCAATCACAAATCCCTTATTGATTTGCTGACTGTTTTTTTAACCTTATTTGACCAATAAAGTTTGAAAATT
>DASWTL010000245.1:0-10390 GCA_036402155.1 Sphingobacteriaceae bacterium
TTGGAGTATGAGAGTCTGTTCCAATCATCATACCGCCCGGGAATGCATAGTTTTCTAACACTACCTGGTGAATAATTCCTGCACCCGGTTTCCAGAAACCGATACCATATTTATTGGATACCGAAGAAAGGAATGAAAAAACTTCGCTGTTCTGATTATTTGCTGTTTCCAGATCTTCTACCGCTCCTGTTTTAGCCTGGATCAGGTGATCACAATGCACTGTTGAAGGTACAGCAACGGTTGGTCTGCCTGCCTGCATAAACTGCAGAAGCGCCATTTGAGCTGTTGCATCCTGCATAGCAACCCTGTCCGGAGCAAAATCAACATATGTAATACCACGCTCAAAACTTTCGGTAGCATTGCCATCCCACAAGTGTGCGTATAATATTTTTTCGGTTAACGTAAGTGGTTTACCCACTACTTCGCGGGCAGCCTGTGTCCGGCTTCCGAAGTTTTCGTAAACCTTTCTGATCATTTCTAAATCAAAAGCCATAGTTTGATCTTATTGGATTTTAGTCGTAAAAAATAAAGAATTTGAGCTTTTCAAAAGCTCACGCGAAATTATAAAAAAAACCTGCAAAAAAGGCTAATATGTCTGTTAATTTTATTAAACCTTTCTTAAAGTCCCTTAAAAGTGTACCCTTTTTCCTGCCAGTGTTGTAATGCAAGCGGTAAAGCATATTCAAGGCGGGGATAAGCTTTAAGACTGTCGTGAAAAACGACAACAGATCCGTTCCGGGTATTCCGGATCACCTTCTTTAAACATTTTTCAGGGCTAAGATTTTCATGAAAGTCCCAGCTCAGCACATCCCACATGACAATGGAGTATTGCGAATTGAGTATTGAGTATTGAGATCGTGTGCCACGGCCATACGGCGGCCGAAAGAGATTCGAATCTACTAATTCGCGGCATTTTTCTATATTGCTAAGATAGTCGGCATTACCTGTCTTCCATCCTTTTAAATGATTAAATGTATGATTTCCAACCGAATGGCCATCCTGTAAAACCTGCTTATATATGTCGGGATGTTTTTTAACATTATCCCCAATACAAAAAAAAGTTGCTGTTGCATCGAACTTTTTTAACGTATTTAGTACAAAAGGTGTAACAACGGGTATAGGGCCGTCGTCAAAAGTAAGGTATATGGCTTTTTCATTCCGGCTTTTATTCCAGATAAGTGATGGATAAAGCCATTTCAGCCAAAAAGGGGGAGTTGCCGGGTACATATATCAGTTCGCAAAGGTATCTTAGCTGATGCGATCTTCAAAATATTAAGAACTGCAAAATAATATGATGCATAAAAGTTTCCGGAAGTTGTTGCCTTTCCCCCTCCTTATCAGTTTCGGTATGATTTTACCTTTGGGAGCCAGCGCCCAGGAAAAAATTTCGTTGCAGCGGGCAATAGAACTTGTTCTGCAAAACAACCTGCAGATCAAACAAGCCAGGCTCAGCGAGGCATTATCTGAAGAAACGCTGAGCCAGTCGAAATATGATCTATATCCATCTCTTAACGGAAGCAGTTCCACAAATTATAGCGTTGGCCGGTCATTCGACCAACTGTCAGGACAACTGGTAGAGAAAGGCATCACCTCTATGAGCACCGGAGTCAATACATCCGTAACCTTATTCCAGGGCTTCCAGAAAATAAACCAGATCGCCCAGAATAAATTTGAGCTGGAAGCCGACAAAAGTAATACCGCAAGAATTAAAAATGATCTGATGCTATCGGTGGTCACTACATACCTTCAAATACTGAGCAATCAGGATGTGGTGGAAGCCGCAAAGCAGCAATTAAGTATTTCGCAGCAGCAATTAGACCGTGAGCAAAAATTCTTTGATGTAGGCGAAAAAACCCTGGCCGATCTTTCGCAAAGCAAGGCCCAGGTAGCTAATGCAGAGTTAAACCTTACCGATGCACAAAACCAGCTTGATCTGTCATTTTTAAACCTTTCGCAATTGCTGGAGCTTGATCCGGCAATACCTTTTGAGGTAGTACCTCCGCCAATTGATGAAGCAGGAAGAATAACGGACTATTCAGCCAGGGAGGTATTTGCTCAGTCACTGACCAACTATCCTGAAGTTCAGTTTCAGGAGTTCAGACGTTTGTCGAGCGAAAAGGCGATTGACATTGCTAAGGGTAATTACTATCCACGGCTTACACTTGGGGGCAATCTTGGCACAGGATACTCATCCAGTCGCCAGCAATATGTGCCAGGAACAAATCCACCGGTTTTTGAACGTATTAACTTTGCCGATCAGTTAGATGAAAATATAAACCGCTCGGTAGGGCTCACTCTTTCGATTCCGATATTTAATGGATTTCAGGCCAGAAGTTCGGTAAGAAGAGCCAAAATCGGCCTTCAAAATGCAGAAATAGCCGTTCAGCTGGCAAAGAACAATCTGAATAAAATTATAAACCAGGCGGTGTATGACCTTAGAGCAGCAGAGAAGCGGTATAATTCAGCAAAATCAGCATTTGAATCTTCACGTGATGCATTCTCTGCAATAGAACAGCGATATGGTGTAGGTTTGGTTAATTCATTAGATTTCAATCAGGCACAAACCAACTTAAACCGGGCACAATTTGATATGATCCAGGCTCGCTATGATGTGATATTCAGGAAAAAAGTGATCGATTTTTATCTTGGCAATCCCCTAACCTTTTAAGATCCATTAAAAATGGCAAAGAAAAAAAATACAATAAAATATGTTTTAATTGGCGCCGGCATACTGGTAGTTCTTGCTGTTGCCGGAAATAAGCTTGGCTGGTTTGGAAAGGGAGATAAAGTACAGGTTGCTACAGATAAAGCAGCAAAAAGGCAAATTGTAGAAACTGTTTCTGCAAGCGGCAAGGTGCAGCCCGAAACCGAGGTGAAGCTTAGTTCGGAAGTTTCAGGAGAGATCGTGGAACTGCTTGTAAAAGAGGGCGATGTTGTAAGGAAAGGGCAGCTGCTTTCTAAGGTACGGCCTGATATTCTTCAATCCGGTTTAACCCGTGCCATAGCTTCTTTAAACAGTCAGAGAGCCAGTCTGGCAAGTACGCAGCAGCAGCTTAAACAGGCTGAGGCAAGCTTTAGAAACACGGAAGCACGGTATAAACGAAACCTGGAGCTATACAATAAAAAAGTGATCTCTGCTGCAGAGTTTGATGCTGTAAGAGCTGAATATGAAGGGGCCAAAGCAAGCCTGGAGTCCATGCGTCAGAATGTGATCGGCTCACGGTATGGTGTAGCCCAATCATCGGCAGTGGTAAAAGAAGCTTCCGACAACCTGGCCAGAACAACTATTTACGCTCCGGTGGATGGCGTAGTTTCCAAACTTTCTATCGAGCTCGGTGAGCGCGTGGTAGGTACCGCGCAGATGGCCGGAACGGAACTGATGCGGATATCAAACCTGAGTTCTATGGAGGTGAGTGTGGATGAGAATGAGAGCGATATTAACCGCGTTTCAATTGGTGATGAGGCAGATATTGAAGTGGACGCTTTTCAGGGACGAAAATTCAAGGGCAGCGTAACGGAAATTGGCAGTTCAGCAAATATTGTTGGCACCAGCACAGATCAGGTAACTAATTTCACAGTAAAAGTACGTATCCTGCCTGAATCATATTCGCAAATCGGAGATGGGAAATCACCGTTCCGACCCGGTTTGTCAGCTACTGTAGATATTCATACCGCCACCATTTCAGGAATAGCTGTTCCCATTCAGTCGGTTACCACACGCGAGGAGAAGAAAGCAGAGAATGAGAAAGATACCGGCAAACCGGCAGAAAAGAAAAATGGTGAAGAAAAGAAGAACAATGCACCTGTGAAAGAGTATGTGTTTGTTTATGATAAAGACAAAGTGAAACAGGTTGAGGTTAAAACCGGAATCCAGGACGACACGTACATTCTGATTACCAAAGGATTAAAGGGCGGTGAAGAAGTGGTATCGCGGCCTTTCACAGCGATTTCCAAAACACTGAAAGACGGAATGCTGGTTGAGAAAGTAGATAAAGAGAAACTGTTTTCTGCCGAGAAAAAATAAAATTCCTTTAAAATAAGTAAACTTGTCCCGGCTGTACAGAAACATCTGAACGCCGGGTTTTATTTTATGGCACAACCACGAAAGAAGATTGCCGTTATTGGCGGTGGAAGCTGGGCAACAGCAATTATAAAGATGTTATCTGACAATAGTCAGGATAAGGAGCTCTTTTGGTGGATGAGGAGTTCTGAGGCTATTGACCATATATCCAGATATGGCCACAACCCTACCTATCTGAGTTCTGTTCATATTAAAGTCAAACCTAAAAATATTTCCACGGATATCCGGCACATCATACAGTCTGCTGATCTTGTTCTGCTTAGTGTTCCCGCAGCATTTTTAAAAAACGCTCTTGAGGGACTTCCCGCTGACGGTTTTAAAGGTAAAAAAGTCATATCTGCAATTAAAGGTATTGTGCCGGATGAGAACCTGATCATTGGCGAATTTTTAAATCAGAAGTACGGGGTTCCATTACATGACATCCTGGTTATCAGCGGACCATGCCACGCCGAGGAAGTAGCTCTCGAGAAATTATCTTATCTTACCATTGCTTCTACTGATCAGATCAGTGCCGTTATGTTTGCGGGCATGATATCAACCCGATACATCAAAACAACCATATCTGATGATATTTATGGAACTGAATATGCGGCCGTGCTTAAAAATATCTATGCCGTAGCCAGCGGGATATGTCATGGCGTAGGTTATGGAGACAACTTTCAGGCAGTCCTGATATCTAATGCAATACGCGAGATCAAACGTTTTGTTGATAAGGTTCACCCCATTGACCGCGACATTATGGAGTCAGCGTACCTGGGTGATTTAATGGTTACTGCATATTCACAGTTCAGCCGGAACCGAACCTTTGGAAACATGATCGGTAAAGGGTACACAGTTACCTCTGCACAGCTGGAAATGAATATGATAGCCGAAGGTTATTATGCAGTAAACTGCCTGCACCAGATCAATAAACGGTACCAGGTTAACATGCCTATTTGCAGGGCAGTATATGCCATATTGTATGAAAAGCAGTCACCACATATTGAGATGGAACTGCTTTCTGAGTTATTGTCCTAGCGGCTGTCTAAAAATGACTTATTTCAAATCATAAGTAACCATCAGTCCCTGTTCACCAAATACCCTTGCCGGAGCAATGCTCAAATTCGTATTATTTAATCTTTTATGTAATTGGGGAACTAATATCCCTGTACCGGCGCCAATTGCGTAGCCAACAATATTATCGGTTATAAAATGTTGGCCAGCTTTCATTCTCAAGTACCCAACACTGGCCGGAATAACTGCCGCAGCAGCCCATACATAAGGTTTGGCTCGTGAATCAGGGTTAAGATCACCGAATACTTTAGCTGTAAGAAAGGTTGCAGCAGCAGTAGCAGCCGTATGCCCAGCAAAAAAAGACCTTTGCGAATTTTTACTCATCTTTTTTCCGATATCTGCATTGGAGTCGTAAACCAATGGTCGCGGGCGATTGACAGCACCGGCAGTCAGCGTATATAAAGCCCCGGTTATGGCCATTGTTTCACCGTAAAGGGTTAATACCTGGCCAGCATGCCGTCCAACATTTTTATTTAACAGCATCACTACAGGCATAGCAAATGATGCATAGAAAGGGGTGTAACTTGCATCATCGGCCCTTTTCGAAAAATTACCGGCTATACCACGATCCAGGAAGTTTACATCAGATTTGGAAAGGCTCGCCACCTCTGCTTCAGTTAGCGGATCTTTGTCCTTAATCATGGTAAAGCCCAAATAACTTAGTCCCAAACCGCCAACTATAATAGGAGCATCAACTTTAAAACTTGTTCTATAAGGACTGCCGTTATCTTGTGAAAATGAGGCTTTTACCGCCAATATCAATAAAATCACTAAAAAATATGCTCTAAACTTCATAAAAATTAAATTTCCAACGTTAACATTCGCAGTAATTAAATGGTTTTAACCTTCGGTAAAATGGACTATAAAAAAGATATACTTCGGTATTTTAAAACTTACTCTTTTGAAGCTTGTTTATAGAAAAAAACAGAGTTATGAAAAATAAAAATGCAAAAGGAATTATAGGTATTGTTGCCGGTGCAGCTGTTTTAGGTGCATTAATGTTAATGAAGAGAAAAGATGGCCAAAGCATAGGCAGTTACTTACTGTCATGCACCAAAGATTTCGGAAATAGTATCAGCACTTATGCTTCAAAGATCAAAGACAAACTGATGCCGGATTTAAGAGGCCCCAACGGAGAACCGGTATATGCAGATATGTATAACAGGAATTTCTATGAGGATGATCATGGTGAACGTGTATATCTTGAAAATGCGTAATCAGACTTATAAATTAACAATTCTGGTAATTTCTGCCGTTCTGTTCTCATGTTCTTCCGTTAACAAGCTTACGAAACCGGACAAAATTTGCACTACTGAATTCAGAATGATCAGCGTGCAGTTTAAAGATGCCAATGGCAGCAGTATAGCAGTAACAGACTTTCGGTCAATAAACCTCCGAACTAATCAGGGGCTAACACAAAATAATGAAGGGTTGCCAGGGTATTATACGGTGGCAAGTGATGCAGATCTGCCTATGCTTTCACCCAGAGGTGATACTATAAGGGTTACTGCCAGTCATCCGGAAACGAAAAAGACTGTTTCAGGTTTATTTGTGGTAAGCGGAGGAAAAGATGCCTGCCACGTTGAAAAACTATCAGGACCGGAAATTATTACTATAAACTAATTCAGGTTATCCGGGCTAAAAACCGGATAACCTGAATCGGTTTCTTAATTAAAATCTTCTTTTCCGATCTCCACCCTCACGTCGTCCACCACTTCCGCTGGCGCTTCTGTCTTCCCTGCGTTTGCCTGAAAAATCTCTGAAACCACCACCACTTCCGCCGGTACGTTCACGACGTTCACGGAAACCTCCGCCAGAACTACGCTCACGACTTCCGCCGCTGCGCTCACGACCACCAGATTCTCCTCTGTCGCCGGCTAATTCGATACGAACGGCCCGTCCCTGAAATTCTACCCCTTTGAAATTCTGCTGAACCGTTTCTGCTACATTATTTTCAACTTCAAAGAACGTATAAACACCCTTCAAATCGATTTTACCAATAGCACGTCCGCTAATTTTAGCATTGTTGCAGATAAAGCCTAACATATCACCACGGGTAAAATCATCCACCGAACCGAGGTTAATAAATAACCTGGTAAAGTCAGATTTAGGTCCGCGCATACCGCGCTCACCACGATCTCTTTCAAAACTTCTGTCATCTGCTGAAATATTCAGGTCAGGTGCGTTCTGATAATATTCAAGGAAGCGGTTGAACTCAATAGAAGCGAATTTCTTAATTATTTCTTCTTTTGACAGGTCTTGAAATTCATCCATAATTCTGGGGATGTACTGCTCGATCTGCTCTTCGTTAACTGCCACATTATGCACCCTGTGAACCAAAGCGAATAATTGCTTTTCACAAACATCAAATCCATTAGGAATTTCTGCTTTTGTGAACTGTTTACCTATTGTACGCTCTATCTGACGAATTTTGCCAAGTTCTTTCGAGTTTATAATAGCAATGGAAACACCAGTCTTACCGGCACGTGCTGTACGGCCGCTACGGTGGGTATAATTTTCTATTTCGTCTGGCAATGAATAATTGATAACGTGTGTTACGTCGTTCACATCAATACCACGGGCAGCCACATCCGTTGCAATTAACAACTGTAAACTGCGGTCGCGGTAACGTTTCATTACCTTATCACGCTGTTGCTGAGAAAGATCGCCATGCAATGAATCTGCATTATAACCATCTTTAATAAGCGCTTCAGCGATCTCCTGGGTTTCAATTTTGGTACGGCAAAATACAATACCAAAAATCTCAGGGTTAAAATCAACTATGCGTTTGAATGCGGCATATTTATCACGGGCCTTAACAATATAGTATTCGTGATCAATGTTCACGTTACCTGTATTCTTGGTGCCCATGGTTAATTCAAACGGATCGGTCATGTATTTTTTAGCGATCCGGCGAACTTCTCCGGGCATGGTTGCCGAGAAAAGCCATGTTTTTTTGGTATCCGGTGTAGTTGACAAAATCTGGTCAATATCTTCCTGGAAACCCATGTTAAGCATTTCATCCGCTTCGTCCAATACAACGTATTGCACACGGGTAAAATCAATGGCTTTACGGTTAATGATGTCGAGCATTCGTCCCGGGGTAGCAACTACAATCTGAACGCCGCGTTTTATTTCGCGAAGCTGGTCAGAAATACTTGCGCCGCCGTAAACAGCTACAACATTTACACCTTTAACATTCTTGGAATATTTTTTAATGTCGCTTGTGATCTGCAAGCACAGTTCCCTGGTAGGGCAAAGGATCAGAGCCTGGGGATATTTCTCTTCGAAGTTTAATAATTCTAAGAGAGGCAGGCCAAATGCTGCCGTCTTTCCGGTTCCTGTTTGAGCTAATCCGACAAAATCGTTGCTGCCTGAAAGTAATACCGGGATGGCTTGTTCCTGGATCGGTGTGGGATTTTCAAATCCCAGTTCAGTAATGGCATTAACAATATCATGACGGATACCCAATGTACTAAATGGGTTCATGATAATATATAAGCTTATAAGCTACATTGCTTCAAAGCGGTTGCAAAGGTACGGTTTATCTTTGGAATTTAGGTATAGGATGAATATTAACAGCAGACAATGCCACAAAGCTTCACTATTAACCCAGAAAAGCAGGTTCAGAAAAATTATATCTAAATTGAGACAGAAATTAGCGAAAGGCATAAAGGCAACCCGTAATTGCCGGAATACAACTGAAAGTAGCGTAAAAACAACTAACTGTAGCCCCCTTTTTTTCATCACGATTATGTGGCAGAGTACCTTTGCAGTATCACAAAAACTAATATTATGATGCTAAATTCAAAATCAATAGGCAACAAAATTACTGTAGCAAGAAAAAAACGCAATCTTTCACAAGCTGAACTTGCACAACAAGTTTCAATCAGTCCTCAAGCGGTAGGAAAATGGGAACGCGGCGAATCTATGCCAGACATATCTACATTAAACCGTCTTGCAGAAATCCTGGGGGTTGATCTTAATTACTTCTCTGAAAATTTTCACAACGAAGCAATTACATCGCCATTTACTGAAAAACCCGACCATGAACCAGCTAAAATCCAGGCAAATCCCAGAAAAAAGTTTGACTGGAGTTGGGACATGTCTCAAGGCAACTGGCGGGATGCTGATTTTTCAGGCTTAAAAAATTTAAAGGAAAAGTTTAGTTCTTCAAATATAAAGAATTGTAAGTTTATCAACTCTGATCTATCGGGATTGATACTGGGAAAAAACAATATTGAACTTTGCGATTTTTCTGGTTCTGATATAAGAGACAGTAAAATCCAGACCTCAAATCTATCCGGTAATCAGTTTACTAAGTGTTCATTTATTGATGCTGAATTTTTCAAAAGTAATATCGAAAAATGTGAATTCTCGGAAGCTGACTTTTCCGGTGCAGAAATTCGGGAATCAAATTTAGAAAATAATGATTTTAATGGTGTTATATGGAAATTTACTAAATTTTTAAGGTCAAACATAAGCAACGCTGTTTTTACAGGAACATTTGAGGACTGCCATTTTGAAAACAGTACATTTTATAGCGTTAAGTTTGAAAACGCAACTATTCTAAACACATTTTTTAAGTATAATGATAGATTTAAAAAAGTTCAATTTATAAACTGTAAAGTGGACAATATAACTTATGCGTTTTTGAAAAACAACCAGGCAAATTTGACTGGAATTACTAAAATAGAGTAACGATAGTAAAAAATATACTGAAAACAGGGCACCCTTCAGTCCCCGCCCCTCACCCATGGTCTGTGTCCCCAGGACGACCGGGACCAAGGGAAGGGCCTGTCAAAACAGGCTTTAAGCGTAAGGGTTCTGAAAAGGTAAATTTCCAAATGCGAATATTCTTGTAAAAAACGCTTAACTTTCACAAGTCATATGCACTTATGTAAATATGTGGTGATGCATCTAATTCCTAACCAATACTCAACATCATGAAAAAACTTTTTACAATTTTCGCTTTAATAGCTCTCACAACATCGTTTATCGGATGTAAGGACAAAAGTGAGCAACCCGAAAATTTGGTAGTTCTGGTGCAATACAAAACCTTACCCAATAAAAGTATTGATGCCGTTACGGGTTTAAAAAACCTGATTGAAGAAGTTAAAAAGGAAGACCATTTTATTAAGATCAAACTTCATGTTGACCAAACTGATAATTCAAATATCTTGCTTTATGAAGAATGGGACGATGAACAATATTATAAAAATCAACACATGAAAACCGCGCATTTAAAGAAATTCA
>DASWTL010000246.1:0-3115 GCA_036402155.1 Sphingobacteriaceae bacterium
AAATTCGCCAATCCGTTTTAGCCTTTAACCTATGAGAATTCCCGCAATACGTTCGAAAATTGGGACTTGGACATACTATGTTACTACTTTAACATTTGAACAAATTAGCCAAACGGTTTCAAAAGTTGATGAACACCTTCATCAATCCGATAGTTTGAGTGATTTAATTCAAAGAAGTATTACAAATAATTATTTGAGTATTAAAGATTATGTGCTTAATCAACCTGATGTTTTTTTTAACTCCCTAGTCTTGGCTGTGTACGATGATTATCCTCAATGGAAAGAGATTGAATTTAAATATGAGGACGATACGACGTATACAATGGGTTTACTTGAGTTTCCAGGAAACCATAAGATATTTCCTGTAGATGGCCAACACAGAGTCGAAGGAATTAAGGCTGCATTACAGGATAACCCTGAGTTAAGACATGAGAAAATTGCGGCAATTTTTATTGGCCACAAAAATGATGAAGAAGGTCGGCAAAAAACAAGACGACTATTCACCACTTTAAATCGATATGCAAAACCTGTTAAAGACGATGATATTATCGCTTTAGATGAAGACGATATTGCAGCGATAACTACAAGGTATCTACTCGAAGAATATGATCTATTTACAGACAAGCGAGTTGTTTATGCAAAACAAAAAGCCATACCGAGTAATAATAGAGATGCCATCACGTCCATCATTACCCTATATCAAGCTAATTGTGTGTTGTTAAAACTTTGGCATGTTAATTACCATAGTTCTAAGTTGACAGCAAGAAAATTCATTGAGTTTTTGAAGTTTCGTAGGCCTGAAGTAGAAATCACTTCTTTTCAAGATTTTTGTAAGGATTATTGGAATCAATTCAAGATTCTTTCGGTTGTATCTCGATATCTAGCATATGAGATAAATGCTGCCGAACCATTTAGACGGAACGATAATGGAGGCAACCTAATTTTTCGACCAATTGGGTTTTTACCTTTGGTTCAAGCAAGTGCAATAGTACGAGATCGAACAAACGCCACATGGCAACACATCTTCTCCCGTTTTGAGGAGATAAATATGAATTTAGATCAGAGACCTTGGATAAATATTCTTTGGAATCCGGTGGAACATAAAATGATTATGAGTTCAGGCAGCCTTACTATCCTTATGCTCATTTATTTGTACAATCCCAACATCCTAAATACTCAAGAACTTTTAAAATTAAAAAATGGCTATGCAGCACGAATTAATTATGAGGGAGATATAAATAACGTACTTGAGGAGATCATCTAAAAAACAAATGACATATCAATTTTCTGCATCTAATCCAATCAACCAATTTTCTTGATTAAATTCAGGTTTAGGTGGGAATCGTAGCGTGATGTATCTTTAAGAATCGTCCCCCCCTAACTGAGTCTGAAGGTGGATAAATAATCAATCGCATCATTTAAATTAGGGAAACATATATTTGCAGTTTCGCTGCAAATAGAAAAATAACGTTTAAAGGCGTCATCAATGTTGGAACGTTCGTCAACCAATATTATTAATTTGTTTTTAGCTTTTGCAAACCCTATTTCCAATGCTAGACCATAACCAGATGGGTTCGTACCAGACATATATCCCAGTAGAATATCGCATCTATCAACATGGTATAAATCCCAATTGGTATATTTTTCTACGTCACTGAGGCTATGTTTTTGAGGATCGAAAAAGACAAAATTGTCTCCGAGCGTGTCTTTCACTTTCTCTTGCCATCCCCCCACAAAACCGCCGGCTAGATATATTTTTGGTTTCATTACTTTAAATTAGAGAATGGTATTCGTTGAGCAATTGAATAAAACTTCCGCTTTCCAGCACCTAATAAGCTGGAAAGAAGGAAAAAACTGCAATACATAATAATAAATTGAACATCCATCTTTAAAAAGCTGACTTTAAAAGCCGAAAGAAAGCATTGAATTATAGCCAATAAAATTGTGAATAAAAATATGGTGGAGACATGATCGAATACAGACGCCCTAAACATAAATGTATAGACTTTCTGATCCATCTTAGGATCGCGCGACATTAGTATATTCCGTAATTCGTTTAATTTCATTTGCGATACATTGGTGTAACCGTCAGCTGTCAATTTATCTTTTGCAGCAGCAAGAGCGGCTGATTGCTGAAAATCCTCTTCCCATTCTCTTGAATGGAATCTTTTCAAGAAACTATAAATTTTCCAGGTTTTAAAAGTATTTATAATTTGATCTTGCACATTCATTTTTAACAATGTCAATCCATATATTATATAACCGGATGCATATGAAACGACTATTATGATGTATGACTCATTAAACTTGGACCAATCAAATAGAAACGAATTGGGAACTGCAACTTTCGGGTCAATAACAAAATTCATCACAAGAACGAATAGAAACCCAGGAATTAAATATCCTGTTATATCCCAAATAAACTCCTTTAACGATTTGATTATATCTCCCATGCTCTATATAAAACAGGCAGCGCATCCCTCATCTTCTGCATCTAAAATGTCAATCAACTTATTTGATTGATTATTTTTCTTAGCTCTTTCCTGCGCAGTTATAAACTCTTCTTTTATCCTTTCTATGCGTTCGGGATTGATCAACTCCTCCAGGCGTTCATCCTGCATCCAAGTATATCCCTCTTTTTCATATTCCATGGCCTGAAAGAACTTCTTTGGATTTTGCTCATACAGCCAGACCCACTCTATTTTACGCTGAAAGAAACAGAAAAAGCAACCAGAGCGGCTTCTGTTGTATTTACCTACTTTGCCATTAACCTCATAAGGAATTTCTTCATAGTAGGCTGGTACGCCAACTCCACTCTCCCGCAGTATTTTAAAAATATCATCGCGAATAAGATTTTCTTCATTATCCAATAACGGAAAATATTCAACCTGAGCAATAGGTAATGTTGAATTCTTTAAACTACCGAATACCACCAGGTTAAACTCTTTAACTCCTAATCCTAATAAAGCATCCCGTTTCTGATCTTGATTATATGACAATGAGATTGGTGTAGCAACAATATCAGATGCACGCTTGTACAGTGATGCGGGAAGTATATCTTTATATAACGTGTTTAACCTAGTAAGATTATCGTTTTTCAAAACCCTGCTAATAG
>DASWTL010000247.1:0-29711 GCA_036402155.1 Sphingobacteriaceae bacterium
TATGTACAACAATCTCTTTCACCTTAAAAGGAACGGTATTCAGGAAGGAAGAAGTGAAATCGATGGATGGAGGCGGAGAGTCTGCAATGATCGGATTTGTTTGGATAAGGGAATCCTTATTTGCCTGCAGATATTGTTCAAGCGCTTCAGGTGTTCTCGCCAGAATAATATGTCCTGGTATGCACTCATCATCATCGCGTCCTTTTCCATCCCACGTGCCCTCCAGATATTCTGTGGTATTTTCTGTACGATAAGAAAGAACATAATTTTTTATGCAAATTTCCCATGGAAACGGAACAACCTCCTGCATCACATTATATTTACTTTCATTAAGACGAATGCTGTCCGGGTCCTGACTGCCGGTGAAACCGATCTTTACATACAAACTATCTTTTATAGTTGCATAAGAGGTGCCGGAAATAAATTTTTTATTTTGTTTGATAGTTAATTCAAGATCGTACAATTGCTTGAATCCGCCGGGAGATTGAGTGATCTTTCCATACCATTTACCTCCAATATTCTGAGAATACGCAAATTGGATAACGGCCAGAAATAGAAGCGAAAAAAAGGCCAGCTTCATAATCGATTAATTTATCCAATTTAATGAATATTAATTAATTATGAAACAACAGGTTATGCGATAAGTTTCAATGTTAATTTTCCATAATCTATAACCGCCTTATATTCTCCCAGTATGTCTCCACCTAACACCCCGATAACAGGAGGGAGATTGAGATTTTGATAAGTACTGCAAATTGTTGACAGATCAAGTATGGCCGCCTGGAAATCAATTATCTCGAGGTCTGCTAACTTTAATGATGGAATAGTAAGCGTATAGCTCTCCATTGATACCGTACCTAAGCCGGCTGAAAGAAGCTCTGAACGGAGCAAAAGTTCAGGATCAATATATTGTTCGACTGTAGTTTTATCAAAAACAGTTCGGGACGCTCCAGTGTCTAAGACGATATTAAAAACATGTCCAAAAGCAACAACTTCCACCAGGAGGTGGAAGCCGTCGTCTTTAAGATCTATAAGTTCCAATGGAACCAGTACTTTCATTAAATCAAACCTGATTCACGTAGTACGTTGTTCATGCCGCGTACAGCTTCTGCACTCTTGTTAAACTGAGCTTGTTCATCATCGCTTAATTTAAAGTCGAGAATTTTCTCCCAGCCATTTTTTCCAAGAATTACAGGTACAACAAGTGAGATATCTTGCTGGCCATATTCGCCATCTAAAGCAACACCACATGATATTAATTTTTTCTCATCGCGTACAATGCTTTCTACCATGGCAGCAGTACCTGCTCCAGGTGCATACCATGCAGATGTTCCGATCAATTTGGTTAAGGTAGCGCCACCAACCATTGTAGACGAAACCACACGGTCTTGTTGTTCTTTGTTCAGCAATTGTGTTACCGGGATACTGTTCCATGTAGCGTGATTAATTAACGGGATCATGGTAGTATCGCCATGTCCACCTATCACTACAGCATTAAGGTCCGCTGGTGAACAGCCTAATTCTACACTTAAATAATATTTAAACCGTGCTGAATCTAATGCGCCACCCATGCCCAGAATTTTGTTCTTCGGTAAGCCGGATGTTTTCAAAGTCAGGTAATTCATAGTGTCCATTGGGTTAGAAACTACAATTACAATGGTGTCAGGTGAATATTTTAAGATATTTTCAGTAACACTTTTAACAATATTTGCGTTAGTCCCGATTAATTCTTCCCGGGTCATACCTGGCTTGCGCGGTAAGCCCGAAGTAATAACCACTACTTCAGAACCGGCTGTGCTGGCATAATCGTTTGTCACACCGGTTATTTTCGTATCGAACCCTAATAATGCTGCGGTTTGCATCATATCTATAGCCTTGCCCTCAGCAAAACCTTCTCTGATATCTAATAAGATCAGCTCTTCAGCTAATTCTTTCCTGGCAATGTTGTCTGCACAGGTTGCGCCTACTGCACCAGCGCCAACTACGGTGATTTTCATGTGAATATATTTTGTTTTTTAATCTCTTTGACTACTATCCCGGATTAAAAGGACGACCCTTTTTAAGGTTGTTTAAAGGTCGGGATATTTTTTCTCTATAAAGTTTAAAGCTGGCCGAAATTAAGAAAAGGAGATGAAATACCCATCTTTTAGTATAAAAAAACGCAGGCTTTTAAAATATAAACTCCTCAATATCTCATTATTCGTCAAAGCCGGTTAAAGATGCCTCTTCGGTTTTGCTTGATGTAGCTACAAGCCTGTTAATTTCAGAGATCTCTGAAGAAGTTAAATATCTCCATTCACCTGTTTTAAGGCCTTTAAGAGATATATTCATAATACGTGTTCTTTTAAGTTTAAGTACTGAATAACCCAGTGTTTCACACATTCTTCTGATCTGCCGGTTAAGTCCCTGAGTTAAAATGATCCGGAATGTTGATCGGGCCTCAGGAGTGACCTTACACTTTTTCGTTACCGTATCCAATATGCGGACTCCATTTGCCATTTTTTCAAGGAATTCAGGCGTAATGGGTTTATTTACAGTTACCACATATTCCTTTTCATGATTATTTCCGGCTCTCATGATTTTATTTACGATATCTCCATCGTTTGTTAAGAATATCAGCCCTTCAGAGGGTTTATCGAGTCGACCGATAGGGAAGATCCGCTTTTTATAATTGATATAGCTTATGATGTTATCCCTGATCTTAAGCTCCGTGGTACAGGTTATCCCTACAGGTTTATTGAAAGCAAGATAAACCGGAGTCTCTTTTTTTGTGATAGATGAACCATCTATTTGAATAGTGTCTTTTTTGGATACTTTGGTTCCCAGCTGCGGAAGCTCTCCATTCACAGTAACACGTCCCTGTTCAATCAGTTTATCAGCTTCACGCCTGGAACAATATCCCGTTTCACTGATAAATTTGTTAAGGCGTTTTAATTCAGTATTCTCAAAAGACACGGGGCAAATATAAATGATAAAAAGTTTTACAGTTAACTTTAATGAACACTGTAAAATAGCAAGCTACATGCGAACTCAGATTATTTTTCTTCAATTTTACTTAAGTTAGCAGATATCTTTGGATTCTGTAAATTGAATATGGCTGTTGATTATTCTGAATTTGATGAAAGAATGCTGTTGGTTTTACTTCAGAAAGGCAATAAGCAGTCTTTTGAAGAATTATATCACAGGTATAAAGGCCGTATTTATGGAAATCTGAAAAAGCTCCTTAAATCGGATGACCTGGCCGAAGAACTGCTGCAGGAAGTTTTTGTAAAAGTTTGGAATAAACGTCAGAGCCTGGATGTTGAGAAGTCTTTTCGTTCCTATTTGTTTCGCATCGCAGAGAACCTGGTATACGATTTTTTCAGAAAGGCTGCCCGTGACCGAAAGCTTGAAGCACACCTTACCTCCGCCGCAACAATGTTTTATTTACATATAGAAGAAGCACTGTACTCTAAAGAAAGTATGGCAGTTTTGAATAAAGCAGTAGGGCTTTTGCCACCCCGTCGCAGGCAGATTTTCACGCTTTGCAAATTAGAAGGTAAAAGTTATGAAGAAGTGGGTTTGCAATTAGGAATATCTACTTCTACAATCAACGACCATGTTGTAAAGGCCACCCGGTCCATTCGCGAATATCTGATTTTGACCCAGGATATTGCTGTCCTGCTGGCGATCGCAGTATTTATTAGCCACTAAAGTTTATTTTTTTTCAAGACTGAGCAGATGTAAAATGTCTGCCGGGCGTATTAGCTCCCAAAAATCAGATTTGGAAAATCAGGAACAGTTAAAATCAGTTTTTATCCGGTACATCCGAAATGAATGCTCGCCAGACGAAGTGAAATGGCTCATTGATCATTTTGAAACTGGAAAGGATGAAAATGAGCTGCGCACAATGATAAGAGCAGCATTCCAGGAGCCCGTTTCTGATTTAGCGAGCCAACCGGAGATGCGGCCTGTATTTAACCGTATTTTCAATAAGATAAATGTTTCGATACAAAAGAAGGATGAATTAGCAGCTGTTTCATTTTTAAGGCAGAATAAGCGGTGGGCCGCTGTGGCGGCAGTTGTTCTGATCACACTTTCTGCAGGATTGTTTCATTACATCCCCAGTAATCAGCAAGCAAACCCTGTTGCTTTAACAAATAAAGTAAAAAATGATATTGCTCCTGGTGGCAGCAAAGCAATACTTACTTTGGCCGATGGCCGCACTATAGTATTAGAAGACGCCGCTGACGGCACATTAACAAATGAGGCACATACAGCTATCATCAAAACAAAAGAGGGTCAGCTGGTTTATGATGCTTCTGTTCAACCAAAACAGTTGACAGAAGATAATACGGTACCAACTTATAATACAGTGACTACTCCACGCGGTGGCGAGTATATGATTATTCTTCCCGATGGGAGCAAAGTATGGCTCAATGCAGCTTCCTCCATCCGGTTCCCAACTGCATTTGTTGGAAAATACCGGAAGGTGGAATTAAGCGGAGAGGCCTATTTTGAAGTAGTAAAAAAGGCGGGTAGCGGTAGGATGGAAGATGAAAAGTTGCCGTTTATCGTAACTTCAGGCAACCAGGAGGTAATAGTATTAGGTACTCGCTTCAACATAATGGCTTATAAGGATGAGACTGCGATAAAAACAACACTTCTTGAAGGCAGCGTTGAAATTTCGAAACTTAATGTATCTACATCTCTGAAGGCAGGCCGGGTGAAACTCAAACCAGGTGAACAGGCCTCGTCAGGAGCCGATAATACCATCAAGGTGTATGATGTTGATGCAAATGAAGCCATTGCATGGAAGAACGGCTATTTTCAATTTCGCCGGGACAATATTAAGGATATTATGCGGAAGTTTTCCCGCTGGTATGATATAGAAGTTATATATGATGGAAACATGCCAAAGGATGAGTTTGTAGGCAAAATCAGGCGCAGCGTTACGCTTACTCAGGCGTTAAAGATGTTCAGCTTTAGCGAGATAAAATTTAAAATTGATGGGCGGAAAGTAATTGTAAAGCAATAATGAAAGCATTATCAATGAGCAGGAACTGCAATTCACTAACTATTATTATCTAATTAAACTATATGCAATTATGGAGAAACTATGACCTAACCAATCCCACGAAAACTTAATAAAAAAACCGGAAGTGCGGCTAACACTCCCGGCTAACTATTAGATTAAGTTAAAAACCTCAGAAAAGATTACTAATTATTAACCTAACTCACAAAAGTATGCATTTTAACTTATGTGATAAAGCTTGTATTTCAAAGGCTTTATCTTTCAAAGTGTTTCTTGTTATGAAACTTACTGCTTTATTATTAACTGTTGCATGTTTGAAGCTCAGCGCTGAAGGATATTCCCAGGATATCAGCTTGTCCGGGAATAATATGTCGCTTGAAAAAGTTTTTTCGGCGATTGAACAGCAGAGCGGATATTTTTTCCTTTATAAATATAATGAATTGAAGCATGCTGATCAGGTAAGTTTACATCTAAAAAACGTACCGTTAAAACAGGCCCTGGATCGGGCGTTCCGTGGTCAGCCTTTCATGTATTCCATTGAAGATAAAACGATTATTGTAAGCAAAAAACGGCGACTTATGTTGCCTGTTGATATAACTGGAAAAGTGGTTGATGAAAAGGGAGAACCACTTGCAGGGGTGAGCGTATTAATAAAAGGTTCGAACATTGGTACCAGCACTAATGCTCAGGGTATTTATGAGATTACTACCAATGGAGAAGTGACATTAATCTTCAGTTTAATGGGTTTTACGAATGTGGAAATACCCACTGCCGGAAAATCAAGGATAGATGTAACATTACGGGAGAAAAGTTTAGACTTAGAAGAGGTTGTAGTTGTAGGTTATAATCAGGTAGAACGCCGCCATATTGCCTCTTCCATTGCCCAGATGGATATGGAAGAAGTGAAGACACGCCCAATCTTCAAACTTCAGGATGCGTTTAGCGGTACAATACCGGGTGCTACGCTTATGAAGGGAAGTAATTTGCCTGGAAGTGTTCCCGGAACAATTTCTATCCGTGGTATTTCAACACTTCAGGATTCTGAACCATTGGTAATTGTTGACGGCATGGAGCAATCGTTAACTGACATTGATCCCAATCAGATAAAAAGTATCTCTGTATTGAAAGACGCTGCATCTGCTTCTATGTATGGTTCACGTGGCGCTAATGGAGTTATTATCATTGAAACTGAAAGAGGAACTACCGGACAGTTCAAGGTTAACCTCCACTCGTGGGGAGCTGTTAATAATCCTATTGATCTGCCGAATTTTGTTAACTCTGCTGATTATATGCGTCTGAATAATGAAGCAAGAAGTATGCAGAATCAATCCCGATTGTTTACCGAAAGCCAGATTGATTCAGCATCACGCGGCCTCTATACCAATACAAATTGGTTAGATGCGGTGATGCAACAACGTTCCTATTCTCATAATACCACAGCCAGTATATCCGGTGGTGGTGGTGTAGGCAGCTTCAATTTAATGCTGGGGTATATCACTGAAAACGGATTAAACACCTATGAAGGAACAGAAAAATTTAGTGCGCGCTTTAATACAAATATTAACATCGCAGATAAATTTGTATTACTGGCTGATTTTTATGCGCACAGGTTGCAGGTAGATCGTTTATACGCTAATGATGATGGCCATGGGTTATATCAGATTGCCTGGCGAATGAATCCTGCTCAGTCTGTTTACTATAATTCTGAACTGCCAGAACACTACTTCCTGCATAACAACCTGAATCCTGTGGCGTCAATTAGCCGGGGTGGCATCTATAATGCCATGCATGACCGCAGTACAATCAATCTGCGTCCGCGTTATTACATTAATAAGAATCTAAGTCTTAACGGTAACGTGTCGTATATGGTTAATAAGTCGGCTAACAAGCATAAAAGGGAAACGTTTAAGTTTTTTGACGGTGATGGTAAACCTGTAACAACCTGGGATAATAGTGTAGGAGCTGAGCAGGGAACTAGCGTAAGCCAGCTTACAGCCCGTACAACAGTTGATTACGAGCGGAACCTTCGCAAAAGTAAGGACAAGATTTATCTGATTGCCGGCTCTGAAATTATGAATTATACATATACTGATTACAGGGAAATTTCTAAAGCATCATTTTTCGGTAAAGTAAATTACTCTTTTGATAACCGCTTTCTTTTAGAGGGAACTGTACGCAGCGACGGTAGCAGCAAATTTGCTCCAGGATATCGCTGGGGATTATTTCCTTCGGGCGCTATTGCCTGGAACCTGCATAATGAAAACTTCATGTCACCTATTACAGAGAGCGGAGCAATAAACAATCTTAAGCTACGTGTTTCCTACGGACTGATCGGTAATGAAAATGTAGCCCCTTATTTATGGCAGGAAGATGTTAACGAATGGGGTTGGACAATGCGAGTGCCTAATCCTACATTCTCCTGGGAAAAACAAAAACAAGGCAACCTTGGCCTTGATTTAACTGCATTAAAGAATCGTTTAAACTTTACTGCTGAAGTTTATAAAAAGCATTCTTATGATTTAATTTATTCTAATTTTCCGGTACCTCCTTTAACCGGGTCTAACAGTTTAGAATCATCAGTAAATATCGGCGAAGTTGAAAATTCGGGATGGGAACTGTCAGCCTCCTGGAAAGATAAAGCCGGGGATTTTTCTTATTCAGTAGGTGGGATGCTCTTCGACAATAAGAACAAGGTGTTAAAAGCAGGTTATGAAGCAGGGGATACCTTGATTTTTAAAGGGAACAGCGATAAAATATGGTATAAAGGTACCGCCATTGATAACTTTTATGGATATCAAAGTAACGGTTATTTTCAAAATCAGGCAGAAGTGGATGCAACTGCTGCTAAATTACCAAACACCCTGCCGGGAGATATCCGGTACATTGATCAAAACAGCGATGGGATTATCAATGATGAAGACAGGGTATATTTAGGGGATCCTTTCCCTCACCTCAATTATGGGATTAACGTAGGTTTAAATTTTAAACGCTGGGATTTAACCTTATTAGGTCAGGGTGTTGGAAAACGTACCGGTCGTCTGAATGGGCAAGAGGGCTATCCGGTTTTGATGGATGGTACAAATAATAGCCTCGGCGCCCCAAGACAGGAATATGCAGATAATCGCTGGACACCGGAAAGTCCCAACAGCCGCTTCCCGCGGGTGTGGACTGGCAACAGTTCCAATGCAGAATTAAGCGGCGTATGGTTAAGTAATGCTGCCTTTTTTCGGATGAAAACAATTCAGTTAGGATACCGGATACCAGATATGGGTAAAAGTATTAAAAATATAAGAGTGTATATTAATGCACAGGATGCTTTGACCTTTACGAATTGGGAAGGACTTGAACCCGAAAGAAATGGAGGGAATGGAAGCTATCCACGAATGGCAACTTATAGTTTTGGTATAAAAGCAACAGTTTTATAAGATTAAATAACAGAAAATGAGAAAGTTAAAGATATATTTTATTGCTGTATTAATTCTGGGGCTGACCGGATGCGAAAAGTTTCTTGATAAAAAAGACCCGACTTCCACATCTTTTGTTGAGTTTTTTAATGATGAAGAAGATTTGCGCCGTGTAACTTACAGTACTTATTATGATGTATTTACACATCATACCAATCGCAGAACACTTTTCTACATGCTGGATGGCAGAAGTGATAATGGTTATGCACGCGTAGAAGGTGACCATCATCAAATAATGGCAAACGGTAATTTTAACAGCAACTCACGGGCTGCTGAATATTATTATACAATACATTTGAAACATATAGGAAGGTTAAATACCTATATAGCCAGTATCAATGAGCCTTATGTAGAAAATGAAGCAATCCGTACGCGTTATGAAAACATATTGAAAGCTTTAAGGGTATGGCATTACTTTCGGCTAACATTCCATTGGGGAGATGTACCGTTCTACCTGGAGCCTGCAGATTTAAATGATGCATTGCAGCCGCCCACACCAAAGGAAAAAATATTGGACGTTATATTTCCAATGGCGGAAGAAATTGCCAATAAACTGCCGCAGAATGAATATGTAACAAACAGGTACATGTTCAACCAGTATTCGTTTAAAGCATTAATTATGCGTTATGCCTTATTTAATGGGCGTTATGAATTAGCAGCAAGGCTGGCTAAAGAAATAATGGACAGCAAGAGGTACACTTTGTATCCTAAGTATGGGGATATGTTTCAATATGAAGGGGCTGCAGCTAATAAAGAATTTATCATCCGCATGAATGTTGAAAGCCACAGTGGTAGCAACAACTATTCTTTCAGGGACTTAGGGCCGCAGTTCAGAACCGGTGCCGGCCAGTCGTACATGGTTCCGTTAAAATCTCTGGTAGATTCATATTGGACTTTGCAGGGACGGCCTATCGACAACTGTCCGCTGCATACAAAGGAAGAATATGAATTGAATCCGAAATTAAACCGCGACCCGCGTTACTCAGCCAGCATTATGGGCAATGGTGATATTTTTTATGGCGAAACTATAAATATTTATAATCAGAACAGTCCGATGTTCTACGAAAAACAGCGGGCCAGTAAATCGGGCTATTGGTTTAAAAAGTTTGTTTCTGAAAAGGATGCATTCCGTAACGGAAACCTTGAGTTCCCGTTGCTGCGCTATGCAGAAGTGCTGCTTACCTATGCAGAAGCAAAAGTACAGCTGGGGGATGTTGACGCATTAGCAAAAAGCTGCATAAACCAGGTTCGCCAGCGTGCAGGTCTGGATATGACTGAAGCTAATGTAACCCTGCCAAAATACAGTGCGTACACAAAGGCTCAGTGGATGGATTTGTTACAAAATGAAAGACGGATAGAGTTTGCGGCTGAAGGCCTTCGTTATTACGATATTATCCGCTGGAAGATTGCAGAAGAAGTGTTGAATCAGCCTGCTTTGGGCCATACCAGAAAAATAAATGGAAAATTAGTTTCCTTGAAAATTGAAGACCGCTCCTTTTTACCACACCATTATTTGTGGCCATTCCACGAAAGCTCATTAAAAGTAGAACCTGCTTTAGAACAAAATCCGGGATACTAATGCGTGTATAAAATAATAATAAGAGGCTGTTTTGTAGAACAGCCTCTTATTATTTCATTACCAAAACGTAATATTAATTTTTACATTTAACCTTTGTATACTTCATTGTATATCCAGATGCCTCACTCGTATACTGTCTCCCGGTCTTCGGATCAACGCTCAGGTTCTTCTGAAGCAGATGCTCTCCATCCAGTTTAAACTCCACGCTGATGGAATCAGTTACCCCTTCCTGCATATATCTCCAAACTGCTTTTATTAAATCTCCATTCCGGCTTCCGCTGATTGAGCCTTTCCTTGAATCTTTTTCATATGGCATATGATTAAACTCTCCGGATACTGAACTGCCGTTCATGATTAACTTCAGGTATGTGGTATCCTGATTAGCGGTTCCTTCAAGCTTTTGAAAGCAAAGTTGGGCCGTGTCGGTAGCTGCTTCAGCATTAAGTACGGTACTGTCTTCTGAACGTGCTTTATTCACATTTGTCGTGCAGCTGCTTAAAATCATCATGCTAAAAAATATGATCAGTAAATTCTTCATATCAAAATGTTTAGGGATAAAACAACTTTCCGCAGAAAAGTTCATAACTTACTTGTGGAAAATAATTTGTGTGTTATGAAAGATAACTTTTCCATTCAATCACACCATTATGTTAAGTTTCGACCTTGTTATCCCATCGGTCTCTATTCATTTTTGCTTTCTCTGATTAAAAATAAACAAACAGCCTGGGATTGTGGAACAGGGAATGGCCAGATAGCCAAGGAATTATCTAAATATTTCGATCGGGTTTATGCAACTGATATCAGTAAGGCACAGCTTGATAACGCTTTTAAGGCTGATAATATATTTTATAAGAGGGAATGCGCGGAGACCACTGACTTCCCGGATTGTGTTTTTGATCTGGTAACAGTTGGACAGGCCATACACTGGTTTGATTTTGACTCTTTTTACAGTGAGGTAAAACGGACGCTAAAGCCCGGCGGGGTTCTTGCAGTTATTGGATATGGTTTGATGACGGCCGATGCAAGTACAAATGAAATTATCAACCGGCTGCACCATGATATAGTTGGTCCGTTTTGGGATGAGGAAAGGAAATATATTGACGAGGAGTATCAGACCATTCCATTTCCATTTAAAGAAATTAAAGCCCCTGTTTTTAAAAATGAATTTGATTGGACCTTTGAACAGCTGATCGGTTACCTGAACACATGGTCGGCTGTTCAGCATTATAT
Organism: Sphingobacteriaceae bacterium; assembly: GCA_036402155.1. GTDB lineage: Bacteria > Bacteroidota > Bacteroidia > Sphingobacteriales > Sphingobacteriaceae > DASWTL01. Next base: position 11,288 of record DASWTL010000247.1, read on the forward strand.
TAGATCAAAGGGGCAAAATCCAATTGATCTTGTTTATGAAGATCTTCAGGAATCCTGGCAGTACAATCCAAATAAAACAGTGGTTTTTCCTATTCTTTTGAAAGTTGGAACAACTGGTACTATTGAAAACCGTTACAATCAGCAGAGGGCTTGTTAACACCTGCGCCTTGTTCGTAAACCAGGGAGGCCCCCAGGTGGCTTGTGTATACCAAATATCCTAAACCAATAACCATTAAGAAAATGGTTAGATATTGCAACCCATTTCTTAACCAGTTTTTTAAAGAGGTAAAAAGAATCAGCACATAAATAGCAGCGGCAGATGAGTATAAATATGCAAGTGTATATGCAGCTATTTCATGATCTTTAAGCACAGTGGGATCGCATAAGTTCCTTGCAACAATCCCATCGGCCAGGGAACCGGTATAAATGCTAACCCATGAACCTATGGTGCCGAGAAGTAATAATATGACACAAAGGTTTTGCATGAATCGCTTTTTTTCCGGACGCAGGAATAATGTCACCATGCCAATTACAGTTGCTGTGACCAGCAATGCAATTGGAAAATGCACACTCAGAGGGTGCAAGACCTCTGTCCGTAAAGCGAAATCTTTATTCAAGAATTCTCACGGCTTTAGGATCAAGTCTTTGGCCAACTTTTTCAACATCTACCTCTACCTTTTTTCCTTTGGATAATTCATCAAAGGTTACATCAGAACCGTTTTTTGTTAGAGATGTTGAATCAGTAAAGTAAAGCTCAAGTCTTTTGCCATCTGCGGTTTCCACGTAAATTTCTGATTTATCAGCTTCAACTTTATCAACAGTACCCTGGTATGTACCTGATTCTACAACATCTGTTTTCTGCCCGCATGAAAACATAAAGACTAACGCAGAGATCATTACAACAAATTTCAATTTTTTCATCTTGGTTTTATTAATGGATTGAATTTTAAGAACAATTGTAAAAGGATTTAGTTAGCGCAATGCTTAAATTTTTCTCTTATATAATGGCCCTTATTACATAATCATTAAATTAATTATGCAGGCTTTAATTTTCTTGAATATTTTCTCAGGCTTTTAAGTATAAAGAATCCTGTAATTCCGGAAATAACGGAGCCTGTTAGTATCGAGAACTTGGCTTCTGCAGTTAGCTCGGGATTGCTGAATGACAGGAGTGAAATAAATAGAGACATCGTAAAACCTATTCCTGCAAGAAATCCAACCCCGATGATATGTTTCCAGGTAGAGCGTGATGGCAAGGTGCTAAACCGCAGTTTTACTGAAATCCATGCAAAAATGGTAATGCCTATTGGTTTACCTAAAAATAGTCCTGCAATTATTCCAATTCCCAACGGGCTGTATAATCCATCGATCATGGTGCTTTCAAACCTGATGTTAGTGTTAGCCAATGCAAAAAGCGGCATGATCAGGTAATTGACAGGTGAAACAAGGCCATGTTCGAGTTTCTCAAGTGGTGAGATCTCTTTTACAGGGTTGGTTGGGATAGTAAAGGCCAGTAAGACACCTGCAATAGTTGCATGAATTCCGGAATGATGGACAAAATACCAAAGAAATATACCTGGAATGATATAAAAGACTAGTTTTTTAACCCCGAAGTAATTGAGCAGGATAAGGAATACAAAGATACCGCCGGCATAAAGTAGCTGGTCGAGGTGAAGCTCCTTAGTATAAAACAAGGCTATGATCATAATAGCCCCCAAATCATCCACTATAGCCAGGGCTGCTAGAAAAATTTTAAGAGAAGAAGGTATCTTCTTACCCAGCATTGAAATTATAGCCAAAGCAAATGCGATATCGGTTGCCATTGGGATACCCCAGCCATCTGCCGTTCTTAAGCCATCATTGAAAAAGGCATAAATAAGGGCAGGCACAAGCATACCTCCAAGGGCAGCAAATATTGGCATTGCAGCCCGCTTGGGTGATGATAATTCGCCTTCCAGCATTTCGCGTTTAATTTCCAAACCAACCAGGAGGAAAAATATCGCCATAAGACCATCGTTAATCCACAAGGCAATAGGATATAAAAGCTGGATGCCCGAAGATTCAAATCCCAGTTCTTTCTTAAGCAGGTTTTCAAATGGCTGGCCAAGTGCCGAGTTTGCAATAATTAAAGAAAGTATTACGCAAAAAAGCAGTATTACCCCTCCAATTTTTTCGGATTTGAAAAAATGTTTAAAAATTTGAAAATTAATTCTCTGCATAGCGGCGAAAATACGAAAATCTGGCTTTGCAGGCTATAATAGATCTTCAAAAGCGCCTTTTCCGACTCTAATGATCTCAAAATCAGGGCTTGTACAGTCAACTACTGTAGAGGGTTCATTATCACCATAGCCCCCATCAATAACCAGGTCTACCAGATCCTGGTATTTCTCATGAATTAATTCCGGGTCTGTAGAATATTCAATAATGTCATCATCATCATGGATGGAGGTGGATACAATGGGGTTACCTAGAACATGTACTATTTCGCGGGCTATATTATTATCGGGCACACGGATCCCAACCGTTTTTTTGTTAGAACTTAGTAGTTTGGGAACGTTGTTATTAGCGTTGAATATAAATGTAAAGGCGCCGGGCAATGCCTTTTTCAGCATTCTGAAGGTTGAATTGTCAATAGGTTTGATATAATCAGATATATGGCTCAGATCATAACAGATAAACGATAGGTTGGCTTTTTCAGGTTTAATGCCTTTAATACGGCAAACTTTTTCAATCGCCTTTTGATTGGTTATATCACATCCCAGTCCATAAACAGTATCAGTAGGATAGATAATGACACCACCCTTTTTAAGTACTTCTACTACCTGTTCAATAGCCTTAGGATTTGGGTTCTCAGGATAAATACGAATAAGCATAATATACAAATCTAAAAAAGCATTCTATTGTTTAGCTTTATATATGGATTATATCGCTCCTTCAGATACCCGCATTGGCCATATTCATTTGAAAGTATCGGATATCGACCGTTCCTTAACCTTTTATCGGGATCTTCTGGGCTTTGAAATTACGCAGCGTTATGGTACCCAGGCAGTTTTTCTTTCTGCCGGAGGTTACCATCATCATATCGGATTAAATACATGGTACTCCAAAGGTGCGGCAGCTGCTCCGGTTAGTTCAGCAGGGTTGTTTCATACAGCAATTTTATATCCTACCAGAAAAGATCTGGCCTTCATATTCAAGAGGTTAACTGACGCAGCATATCCTTTAACCGGAGCTTCTGATCACGGAGTTTCGGAAGCGATCTATTTGAATGATCCTGATAATAATGGCGTGGAACTATATTGGGATAAACCAAAAGATGAATGGCCTTTTAATGATGAAGGAGAGCTTCAAATGGTTACAGAGCCATTGGATTATCACTCGCTGCTGGCAGAGTTGACGAAATGAGAGGAATACAGGCGTTTGGTTCAGAAAATCAGATATATCTCATCTTCCATTGGATAACCGGTACAAGTTAGTACTAATCCTTCTTTAATCTCACTATCCAGCAAAACCTCATTGATACTCATATAAACTGAACCCCTGTTGCATTTAGCGACGCAGGTTCCGCATACGCCGCCTTCACAGCTATACGGTGGTTTTAACCCTTGTCGTAATGCCGCATCAAGAATGGTTTCTCCTGATTTAACTTCAATAATATGTTCCTTTCCAAAGAGTTTGATCTTTACGTGAGTATCTGGGAAAGCAGGCAAGTGTTGTTTCCCTGAATGGATTATTTCAGCAATAAAGCTTTCTTTACGGATATTCTCTTTCTTAAAGTGCATTAACCCAAGTGTGAAAATGAGCATGCGCATATAAGCAAATGGTCCGCAAATCAGAAACGTGGCGTTTTCTTTTTCAAAAGCCAGGAGATTTTTAACTAGCGCTTCTGCTGTAATATTGCTTAAGCGTCTGCGTACATGAGTTCGCTGCTCCGGTTCAGAAAAGAAATAATGCACTTTCAATTGCCAGTGTAGTCCGGAAAGCAGGTCTATCTCTTGCTGAAATAAGGTATCGGCTTCGTTATGGTTACTATAGATAAGATGGATGATGCTCTGAGGTTCTTGTTGAAGCAGATGCCGAATCTGGGGAAGTATCGGTACTATACCACTTCCTGCGGCAAAACAAAAAATATCTCTTAGAGCCAGTTGTTGCGGATGAAGTGTAAACCGGCCAGCCGGGTAAAGAGAAGTAACAACATCTCTGCTTTGCCAATTTTGTAAAATGTATCGCGAAACCGCCCCGTTAACTACTTTTTTAACAGTGATCTTTAAGGGCTCACCGGGTAATGTGAGAATGGAATACGACCTGCGGACTTCCTGTTTATCAGTAGTAATAATAAATGTAAGGAACTGTCCGGGAAGAAATTCTATTTTGTTTCCGGACAGTGTTTCAAGTTCATAGGTCTTTGCAACTGCAGTTTCCCGCTTTACCGATATGATCCGGAGTTTTAAAAGATTGTCATCCTCATCATTCATTAGCTATGAACGTGTATTACAATTCGTTTGTTTAGCAGCGCAATAGCTTTCAGTTGAAACAGCGTTTCTTAAAACTCTGCATTCTTTGGAAACCTTGGGAAAGCGATCACATCCCGAATATTGGTCATGCCTGTAACAAAAAGAACCAGGCGTTCAAAACCTAAGCCAAAGCCGGAGTGCGGGGCAGATCCAAAACGGCGGGTATCCAGGTACCAGTCCATTTCTTTTGCGGGGATATTCATTTCTTCCATGCGTTGTTCAAGCAGGTCTAAACGCTCTTCACGTTGAGATCCGCCAACAATTTCCCCAATTCCGGGGAACAGGATATCCATGGCCCGCACCGTTCTCCTGCCTTCTGCATCCACTTCATTCTGGCGCATATAAAAAGATTTAATGTCGGCCGGGTAATCAGTAAGTATAACGGGTTTTTTAAAATGCTTTTCTACCAGATAGCGTTCATGTTCCGACTGAAGATCTGAACCCCATCCTTCAATAAGGTATTTAAACTGCTTTTTCTGGTTTGGTTTTGAGTTTTTAAGGATATCTATAGCTTCGGTATAGGTTAATCTTTCAAAATCATTTTCCAGGCAAAAATTGAGTTTGGCTATAAGATCAAGATCGGAGCGTTCGTTCTGCGGCTTCTGTTTTTCCTCCTCGAGCAGGCGGGTTTTCAAAAACTCTAATTCTTCTGAACAATGATCCAATGCATACCTGATCAGATACTTAAGCAGATCCTCTGCCAGCTGCATATTATCTTTAAGCTCGTAAAAAGCCATTTCAGGTTCTATCATCCAGAACTCTGCCAGATGCCGGGTCGTATTAGAGTTCTCTGCACGGAACGTTGGGCCGAAGGTATAGATCTCTCCGAATGCCATGGCTGCAAGCTCACCTTCCAATTGGCCGGATACAGTAAGGTTTGTAGCTTTTCCAAAAAAGTCTTCTTTGTAGTTTACTGTTCCGTCTTCATTCCTGGGGATATTATCCGGATCCAGGGTCGAAACCCTGAACATTTCTCCGGCGCCTTCAGCATCTGAAGCGGTAATTATCGGGGTATGGATATATACAAATCCACGGTCATTGAAAAACTTATTCACTGCGTAAGCCAGTGCGTGCCGAACCTTGAAAATGGCATTGAATGTATTGGTCCTGAAGCGCAGGTGGGCAATTTCACGCAAAAACTCCAGACTATGTTTTTTAGGTTGGAGCGGAAATTTTTCCGGATCACTATCTCCCAATATTTCAAGGTTTCTTACTTTAACTTCAACACGTTGTCCTTTACCTAATGATTCAACCAGCTCACCGGTAACAGAAACAGCTGCTCCTGTGGTCAAACGCTTTAGTAAGTTATCATCAGTATTATTAAAATCAACTACAGCCTGGATGTTATTAATTGTCGATCCATCATTTATCGCAATAAATTGATTGTTGCGAAATGTCCTTACCCAACCTTTAATAGTTACTTCCTGTCCGAACTCTGACGAGTTTAATAAATCTTTGATTTTAATTCGCTGCGGCATTTTATATTTTTCTAGCTTAAAATGCAAAAATACAAACCTTTCTATATGAACCAATATCTTATTTGATGATAGCCGATATTATGAGAGCTGAAAATCTTAATGCGCATACAATCTGAATTCAAACCATTTAATACAGCTATATGTATAACTCATATGGGATATTACTTAAATATTAAAATTACACCTATGGATTCGAAGGATCTTGAGATGTTCTATTTTGATGACAGGACGTTTGTTACGCTTTGCAAACAGCTTGAACGGGAAATAAAAGGGTTACATGAGTTTAATGCGGAAAACGCATACGATCTCAGGCTGATCTATAAAAAATTTGAACTATTTCTTGCGGTTTACTACAAAAGTAAGGGCAGGGATGATATTGACTATAAATCTGAATCGCGGAAAGAAATAGCTGAGGAAATTAATCTGGCAGCATACTCAGTTCCTGATGATAGCACTGAAAGCGAGGAAACTCTGAAAGAGAATTTCAACGATGCAAAAGAGAAGCTTAACAAAGTGCTGGAGGATGTGATTTACCAGGTTGCCTGGAAGAATCCATCCGGTGAAACATTCTGATATAAAAAAGGCGGCTCAGATCTACTGAACCGCCTCCCTTTCATTGCCTTTCTAATATTATCTTAATGTCATTGCCGACACAAACTGGCCGCTTGCATCAAACTGCAATGCATATTTGGTTAAGTTGGCATCAATAAATACCAGATAACCTTTTAATGTACCATTCAATTTGATGGCAAAAGCTTTTTGAAGCACATAATTCGGATAGGTAGCAGATAAGTAAGTTTGAACAGCTACAGGTAATTCTGTAACTTTTAATTCGATTCCTTTTCCGGCGTGGGTTGGTATTTTAATACGTTTAATAAAGACACCTGCTGAAGAAAACGCGGTTGCATAATATGCATCATTCTTGCTGAATACAATGATACTTCCGTCTTTATTTACAACAGCATGCATTAAGGTATCCTGAGCGTAGGTGGTAGAAAAATACAATTTGATAGCCGGAGACAGTGCACTTACAGCTATGGTATCACGATGTTTCCAGTCACGGTGCTCAAACCATCCTCCAAGGTGCCATCCGGTACCTTTAAGGTTGCGTTTTTCTCTAAGTTCCAATACCTTGATAAAATTACCGCTCGCATCAAACTGTAAAGCTACAGGCTTATTGTTAAACCTGATGGCTACCACATAATTGGCTGTGGTTGAATCTTTTCTTGTTATTTTAAAAGCCTTCAAGAAAGTGCTTCCCGAGTAGTTGGCAGAGATATAGGTAGTAATAGTTGCCGGTAATGCGGTTTCTTCAATCCGGATCTTCCGGTCATCCTTTTTACAAGCATCTACAGCATAAATGGAATCTGATGAGCTCATTGTTCCATCTGCGGTAATACTTGCAGCAATTGCAATTGCAGTTGATGGTTCATTTGAAGTGGTTTCCGGATTTTCAACCGGCTCTTTCTGGCATGATGAGAAAAGCATCAATACAGCAGCCGCTGCTACCAATGCTTTATTAAATGGTTGGATTGTTTTCATGATAATTTGGTTTTATTTAACAACGAAGCTATAGCTGTAAAATGAAGAGAAGATGAATTTTTCTGAATATTTAAACAATTATTATGTTTAATGATCTGCTTAAAATCAGAAGGTAGTGGCAGTCTTTAAAGACAAAAAGTTAGTAGAAAAATCGCCATGGCTCGTGAAATATGATGCCGGATTACATGATGGGAGTAAATAGATAGCGGGTATCACTATAAATAGCGATAAACAAAAAAAGACCCTCGCAATAAGGGTCTTTCGTTCATATTATTTAAACAAGTTTTTAAGCAGAGAATACTTTTCTTACCAGTTCCGCCGCTTCTTTTAATTGTATTGCTGAATAAACCTTTAATCCTGATTCATCAATCAGTTTTTTAGCTTCTACAGCGTTGGTTCCCTGTAAGCGTACAATGATAGGAACAGGAATATTGCCAATTTCTTTATAAGCATCTATAACACCCTGGGCTACACGGTCGCAACGTACAATACCACCGAATATATTGATCAGTATGGCTTTTACATTAGGATCTTGAAGAATAATATTAAAAGCAGCTTTAACAGTTTGTGCATTGGCAGTACCACCCACATCCAGGAAGTTAGCAGGCTCACCGCCGGCTAGTTTGATGATATCCATGGTAGCCATAGCAAGTCCCGCTCCATTAACCATACAGCCCACGTTTCCGTCAAGTTTTACATAGTTAAGGTTTGATTTGCTTGCTTCCACTTCCATCGGGTCTTCTTCCGAAGTATCGCGCATATCTTCATAATCAGGATGACGGAATAAACCATTATCATCCAGATTTACTTTAGCATCAACTGCAAGTATTTTATTATCAGATGTTTTAAGAACGGGGTTTATTTCAAACATCGATGAGTCTGTGGCTTCATAAGCTTTGTAGAGCGAAGCAACGAATTTCGTCATTTCTTTAAAAGCCTGGCCGCTAAGACCCAGATTGAAAGCTATTTTCCGGGTTTGAAAAGGCTGAAGACCTACTTTAGGATCAATTTCTTCTTTAAATATCAGGTGAGGAGTGTGCTCTGCAACTTCTTCAATATCCATCCCACCCTCGGTAGAGTACATAATCGTATTGCGTCCTTTTGCACGATCTAAAAGTACGCTCATGTAAAACTCTTTTGTTTCACTTTCACCAGGATAATATACATCCTGAGCAATCAAAACTTTACTTACCAGTTTACCTTCTGGTCCGGTTTGAGGAGTAATCAGCTGCATCCCAAGAATGTTTTCTGATTTCTCTTTAACCTCATCCAGGTTCTTTGCGAGCTTAACACCACCCCCTTTACCCCGTCCGCCGGCATGGATCTGTGCTTTTACCACAACCCAATCAGAATTATATTCTTCTTTCAATTTTTTTGCAGCTTCTACTGCCTCTTCAGGAGTGTTGGCAACAATACCTTCCTGTACTGTTACCCCGAAGCTTTTTAGTATCGCTTTACCTTGATATTCGTGAATATTCATTGATTAAAATTTGCTGGCCGTAAAACTACCATTTTGTACCATATTCTTATAATTTAATACAGGATAATTTATAATTAGTAGTTTTTTTATTACTCACAAAAAATTAAGACTTTAGATGAACCATAATTATACTTTTTTCAAAGTAACATGTATAGTTATTTATTCTTAAAAAGCTTTATTCCGGTCAGAGATGTTTAGGGTTCTTGATCGGAAAAGGTTATTGCCAAATGTGTCAAACATTTCAAACCGGTTCAGAGGGGCCGGCCAACTCAACCTATATGAGAATACAACTACTTATTGCAATCGTTTTTTTTGCTGGTAAATGCTGTGTGCTTGCACAAACTGCGAATGATCTTCCTGAACGCAAGCCGTTTATTTTAACAACACTGATAGTGGATAAGGGTAAGGCTAATTCAATAATTGTTTCTCCGGATATCGCTGAATATAAACAACTTGCAAAAAAGTTGCAGCACGCTATTCAAATCTCTTCGGGATCTCAACTGCAGATTGTGATTGATGACAAAATTGCAAATAAGCGTGGGGAACTTGATCCTTCAGGCCCCCGGCAGAATATGATCGTTCTTGGAAATTTAGGAAATAACGGTTTGGTGGCACATCTTTATTTCAGAGGGTACTGTGCCGTTGATGCTACCTATCCTGGTAAAAATGGGTATGTAGTTCAGACTATTTGTGATCCGTGGGCAAATGGAACGAATGTAATTGTTTTGGGAGGCAGTAACTTCGCTGGTGTAGAGAAAGCTACCGAACGTTTTTGTGCAGATTTGCCTAAAGGTGCCACTGTAAGTATCCCGAGACATTTAAAACATGAACTAAATACAAACTACAGGATTTCTGATCCGGGTGATGAAGAGATAGCTGAAATTCTGGTTAAATCAGCAGCAGAGTTTAAAACCGGCAAACAGGCAGGGTTATTTAATCCCATAGTTCAGGCGGGTAATGCGTATGCACTTAGCGGTAACGAAGGTCAGGCAAAGTTATTCAGGGAATTGCTTTTCCTGGAATATGATCTTAAAACAAATAGCCCTGCAGCTTTTGATAGCCCCTGGGGCGGTGCCGCCGATTTTCTGTTTGCACCTTTAATAGCTGCATGGGATAAAGTAGAGGAAAGTCCTTCTTTTGATGAAAAGGATCGAAAGAAAATGCTGGACATTCTATTGGAATATATCCACTATTATGAAAACTATGCGTACATACCGGCTTTTAAAACGTCTGTACTCCGTACTAATCATCATACTTTTCCGGGACAGGGATTTACGGCAGCGGGCCAGTACTTTATGAAATATTACCCCTCTTATGCCGAAGGTGCAGAATGGCTTGAAATGGGGGATAATTGTTTCCGGTTACAGCAGCAATCATGGAAATCGCAGGAAGACTGTGGCTCTTATGCAGGTATTTCTATGCGGCACATGTGTTATTATGCTACCTCCCGCTCTGATTTCACCTGGTTTGATTCGGGCCGTGCCAATATTGCCGGCGACCTGGCTATTATGACGATGGATAATCTGGGATATCAATGCTCGTTCGGCGACATAGCAGGCTTCAATTCGAATAAGTATGACGCCTTGTGGAATTCACTGGCCACTGTTCAGCGCAATGGCCGTTATTCGTGGGCGGTACAAAAAGGTTTTGATGCCTCAAAATCTTCTGAAACGGATACGCTTACGATGCCTGTGTATGTACCTCCTGTTGAGCCTACGGATCTTTTAGGTACAAAGTACTTCCCAATGGATTCACTTTTTTATGCTACATTAAATGGAAGAGGCAATAGTCAGGGTAAAATTAAACGGGAGAATACGTTCGACAAATTATTTTTCCGCTCTTCGTTTGATCCGCAAAAACAATACCTGGCCCTTGATGGCGTGAACGTGGGTTACCATGGTCATCGTGATGGGAATTCGATTCTGCGGCTTACAGACCGTGGCCGTATCTGGCTGGCGGATGCTGACTATATTAAATCGTCTGCCAAGTTTCATAATACATTGCTGATCTTTCGGGATGGTGAAACTTCCGGGATGCCGCCATTCATCAGGCGGGATCTGGTATCAGACCTTCCGCATATTGGTATGTCCCGTACTACCACCACCAATTATGCTGGTACCGACTGGACACGCAACATTATTTGGGATAAAGAAAGAGCCTTTATCATCATTGACGAAGTAAAAGCAAACAGCGCTGAATCATATAGTATTAGCGCTCAATGGCATACGTTAGGAAAACCGCTTTTAAATAATAATACATTTAGCGTAAGTCAATCCGGAGAACAATTCACCATTCAAAATCTTAACGGATCACGTCTCAGAACATTTACCGATGCTGAAATGGGTAAAAACTGGATCGGGTACAAATATGCTGATCCGGTTATTACTACTTTACAACAGACCGCTAAGCGCGATATGCGTAAAGGGGATAAGATGTATATTATTAATGTTTTAAGTACCAATGCTGAGGGCAAAAACGCAATTAAAGCTGTTCGGGCAAATGATTCTATGGTTGTTGTTGGGAGTGGGAAAGACCGCGCAGTAATTGGTGTGGGTGGTGCAAAAATAGATGGTTTGGAAACTGATGCTAAGCTTTACTGGCTAACCCCGTCACGACTGGCACTCGGGGGCGCTAAAAAGCTGATCATCAGGAATAAGATCATCTTTCAATCTGCTGATTCAGTATCGGCAGAGATCGAAGCCGGTAAGGTAGTATTTATTGCTGAGAAGCTTACAAGGGTAACCATTCCTGCTTCCGGTAAACAATTAATTTTAGATGCAGCGCCGGTAAGAGCAATCAAAGGAAAACATCCGTTAACAATAGATATTCCGGTCGGAAGACATGTAATAACGGGTATTGACCTGGCATCGGAATTTGCCTTTGGTTTTCCAACAGATGCACCTGTTGAACCCGCAAGGCCAATAACCGGTACTTTACAGAAGCTTAAAGAAATAGCAGAATTCAATCCGGATAATGCAACCATCGCACGGCCAATAGCCGGTGATAGTCATGGACTTTATGTTGCAGGGAACGATGGTATTGTTTATGCTCTCACCACAGATGCTAAAACCCGTTGGAAATACACGTTAGGTGGAGACATTCGTGCCATCTGGACGGGTAAGCTGACTAACGATGCCCCCAGCCGGATTGTAGCAGGGAATGCTGCAGGAAAAATTGTTGTTTTGGATCAGAACGGTAAGCTGATCTGGCAGCAACAGTTGCCTTTATACAGAAGCGTTTCAGCAGTGGTTTATTTCACATCTGCAGACTTGAGTGGGGATGGGAACAGATCATTGATCGTTGGTTCCGACAACTGGCATCATTATGCGTATGATACTGCCGGCTCACTTCTTTGGGAATTTTTAAGTATTCATCCGTCCAGTTCAGGCGCTGCAATTGATCTTGACGGAGATGGTAAGCAGGAAGTAATTGCAGGAACCCAATACTATTCCTGGAATGCCATTACTCCTGGCGGTAAGCAGAAGTGGGTGATTAACCGTGTTGGTCCCGGCGCCAATGCCGTTGCTACAGCGGATCTTTCTGAAATGACTAAACCTTTTGTGTACATAGCAGGCGCTGATGGAAATATTTATGCCGTTGATGCTGATGGCAAACGCCCATGGACTTTTAATACCGGCGATGGGGCAACATGTCTGGAATTAATGGATGTAGATGGTGATGGAAAGAAGGAGATATTAACAGGCACACTTAATTCTAATCTTTTTGCTATTAAAGCCGATGGCAGCCGTTTATGGCGCAGGGATGTTGATGAGCCCATCCTGACCATGGTACAAACGGATCTGGATGGTGATGGAAGCATGGAGATCGTAATTGGCACTGATGATGGGCATGTAAAGGCATTAACCGGGAATGGAAAACCTTTTGCAGAGTGGGTAACTTCGGGATCTGTAAACAAATTAATTACCCTCTCCAATGGCCGGGTTGCTGCCTCAACCAGTGAAGGGAAGATTGTTGTTTTAGGAATAAAGTAAGACTATCCGGGTTCATATGAACTTTAGACAGCCATCGTCTGAGGGTTAATAAAGTAGCAGATACTTTGTATCTTCGCAGCAATGCTTCAGGCCAGAGGAATAACAAAATCATACGGAAATCTGAAAATACTGAAAGGGGTTGACCTGGACGTGTCTTCAGGGGAGATAATTACCATTGTTGGCGCTTCGGGTGCCGGTAAAAGTACGTTGCTTCATATTATTGGTACGCTTGATAAGCCAGATTCAGGAACTGTGGTGTTAAATAACACACATATCCATACATTATCGCAAAAAAAGCTCAGTGCATTCCGCAATGAACATATTGGTTTCATTTTTCAGTTTCATCATCTGTTGCCTGAATTTACTGCTATTGAAAACATTTGTATTCCCGCATACATCGCAAAAAGATCAAAAATGGATGCAGAGAAAAGGGCGAAAGAACTACTTGAGCTGCTTGGTCTGAGTCACCGTGCAGATCACAAGCCGAATGAACTTTCAGGCGGTGAACAGCAGCGTGTAGCAGTTGCCCGGGCATTGGTAAATAATCCTTCTATTATCCTTGCCGATGAACCTTCCGGTAACCTGGATTCAAACAATGCGGAAAGTCTGCACAAGCTTTTTACTGATCTTCGTGACCAGTTTCATCAGACATTTATAATTGTAACCCATAATGAGAATCTGGCTAACCTTGCCGACCGTAAGGTGATGATGAAGGATGGCCAGATCATATCAGAATAACTATGGCGGTATTAATAACAGGAGCGGCTGCAGCGGGGGCATATCGTTTACAACGAACTCTGGAACTCGGCCAGATTATATTTGCTGATCAACAGGACCTTCCAAAAGCATTATTCAGTACAACGCAATTCTTTCAGATTCCACCCGGCAATTCACCGGCCTTTGCACATCAACTGTTGCGTTTTTCGCTTGATCACGGAATTGATATGATCTTTCCTTTACGCAGGGATGAACTGATATCACTCTCTGAAGCAAAAAAATTATTTGAAGAATATACCATTGATATCATAGTTCCGGACTCCGGAGAAGTTGCAGAGCTTTTAAAGAACAGTGCCTCTGGTGGTGATGAGATCGTAATTGCAAAGGATGGGATGCTGTTGAGCGGGCAGTTCCTGGAACAGAATGATCTGCCGGCTCTCACAGGCCTGTTTATTTGCCCCTCAGAACAATATTCAGAGTTGAAATTATTTACAGTAGATTAATGCTGGCATACAAAGACATAGATCCCAATAAAAAAGCTTTTATTTTTGAACTTGATAATGTTTTATATCCTGAAAAGGATTATCTGTTGCAGGTATATTACCTTTTTGCAAGTTTTATAGAATACCTGGAAACTGTGCCTTCTGCCAGTGAATTAACCGCCTTTATGAAAAAGGTGTATGAGAATCATGGAAGTGAGCGAATGTTTGATAAGGTGAAAGAAGCTTTTGATATCAACGAAAAATACCGTGATAATTTTGAACGTTTACATCTGAATGCCAGGTTACCCCTGAAGTTGTTGTTATTCCAATCCATGTTAACTCTATTACAGGATATTGTGGTTGACCGCAAGCAACTATTTATTGTAACAAACGGAAATCCGGAACAACAATTAAATAAGATTAAGCAAATAGAATGGCATGGTCTTGAAGATTATCTTGTTATTTACTTTGCTGATGAAATCGCTCCAAAGCCGGATACCGGTGTCCTTGATCTTATTTTGGCCAAATACAACCTAACCCGCAGAGACCTCGTGATAATAGGGAATACCAGCGAAGACGAAGAGTTTGCACAATCGTCAGGGATAGATTATATTTATGTGAGCGGATAATATAAATGTATATTTTTCGTAATTTTTAGTTGATTGCCAGAACTTTATAAAAACGCTATTGTCTTAAAATAAAGAATTGACCGAAAATTATGATCTCATATAAAAACAGATCAGTTAAGCTGATCATATATATATCCGTACTTGCATTATCTGTCGTGGGGTGCAAAAAGGACCCAAAGATTACGCCTGATCCGGTAAATCCACCTTCGAATGCTTCAGGAACGAGGGCAGAGCTTACAAAAGACTCCATTTTTCTTTATGCCAAGGAGGCTTATTTATGGAATGACGCCCTTCCTTCTTATGAACAATTCAACCCGCGCAGCTACACCCAGTCATCCAATGAGCTGGATAATTTTAACCGCGAACTTTTTGCTATTACACAATTCAAAATTAATCCGACTACCGGTAAACCTTATGAATATGTTTCAGCTTCAGCTACTTATCCTAAGTATTCCTATATTACTGATCATGAACCTAAAAGCCCTGCAAAATCAGGTGAAAAGATAAGTGAAGTAACATTAGAAGGGGTAGGTACTGATTTTGGATTTGCACTGACAGGTGTAGGTAATCAAACGGTTTACCAGATATATATCCGTTATGTAAATCCCGGTTCACCGGCGGCCAAGGCAGGATTGAAAAGAGGGGATGTATTAACCCAGATTAATGGCCGTACATTAGGGGGAAATTATACCAGCGATGCTAACTTCATTAACTCAGCTTTTGATTTACAAAGTATTACGGTAGTAGTAAACGGTAATGGAACCACAAGGACCCTGACCAAAGTTACTTACACCAGTAATCCGATTTTCAGGGATACAATAATAACATCAGGAACTAAAAAGATCGGATATCTGGCGTTTGCACGCTTTTCAAGTAGTTCAAATGCAGAAAGTGTGCTAACTCAAACGTTTTCAAAATTTGCTTCAGGCGGCGTTACTGATCTGGTTATTGACCTGAGGTATAATGGGGGTGGGTATGTTAGTACTGCAGAACACTTGTTGAATCTTATTGCACCATCCAGGTTGAATGGAGCGGTTATGTTTACTGAACATTATAATAGTTTATTGCAAAGCGGCAAGGCAACCATTCTTAAAAATCAACCCCTTACCGATAATAATGATCGTCAGCGGTTTTCAAATGGAAGACCGTTAACCTATTTTGATGTTGATTTTAGCATCTCTGGAAATACCAACAAATTTTCTAAAAAGGGTTCATTGGATGGAGTTAGTAAGGTGGTTTTTATCGTTACCGGCAACAGTGCATCAGCAAGCGAGCTTGTAATCAATAGCCTCAAGCCTCACCTTGATGTTAAAATAGTCGGTCAAAAATCTTATGGAAAACCTGTGGGCTTCTTTCCGATAAAGATTGATAAATACGATGTGTATTACTCGATGTTTCAGAGTAAGAATTCCCTTGGCGCCGGCGATTATTTTGACGGATTTTCACCTGATGCTTCGGCAGCAGATGACGTGACCCGGAATTTTGGCGAGCCCCAGGAGGCCTCTTTCGCATCAGCAATTAAATATCTAACTCAGGGAGCCTTTGTAGCATCCACTTCATCTGTAAAGATCATGGGAAAAACAATGAGTACTTCTTCAGTTAGCTTTATGGATGTTGGAAAGGATGAATCCTTCAAAGGGATGATTGAAACGCGGGTAAAGGTGAGAGATCGGTAATTTAAAGGAAAAGTGACTAATAAATCTTAGTTTCGTTTATCTCTCTACTTTATTAATCGAAATTGAAGTTTAGTAAACATTGCCTCTTATTCCTTTTATTAGTATTGCCCATGGCCACTGCGGGCCAAACCTGTACCGGTAGCTTTGGTGAACCGGTTGTAAACATTACGTTTGGCAGCGGGGTGATGCCGGGTCCTTCTTCATCCACAAATTACAACTATACTTCTAATGGTTGTCCTTCTGATGGCAGTTATACCATAGTAAGCAGCACTTCCGGTTGTTTTGGTACCTGGCATACATTAACTGAAGATCATACTCCCGGCGACAATTCAGGGTATATGATGCTGGTTAACTCATCGAATACTCCCGGTGAATTTTACAGGGAAACTATCAATACCTTGTGCCCTGGCACTACCTATGAATTTGCTGCATACGTTGTCAATGTTCTACGGGCCGGAACAAATGGGAACAAACCTAATCTGACCTTTATTATTGAATCTGTTACCGGCAATGTACTGAGTTCGTATACCACAGGCGATATCCAGGAAGTAACTAATCCCGTATGGGAAAAGTATGGTATGACTTTTAAAACCCCGCCTGGTATATCTCAGGTGGTGTTAAAAATAATAAATAATGCACCCGGCGGCAGGGGAAATGACCTGGCTCTGGATGATATCACTTTCAGAGCTTGCGGACCTTCTATTCAGGCTAATGTGAATGGAAACCTGAAGACGGTTTACATTTGCCCGGGACAAAGTATTTCTGTTGCATTCCATTCAGAGGTTTCGTCCGGATTTGACAATCCTGCATATCAATGGCAGGTAAAGAAAGATGCTAACGATTGGGAGGATATTCCTGATGCAACTTCAGCATCAACCAATCTTTATATTTCTGAAGTTACATCAATAGGTCACCAATACAGATTGGCGGTTGCAGAAGGTTCAAATATAAATTCTCCGGGTTGCAGGGTGTTCTCAAACCCGGTTCCTGTTGCAGGTATCCCTGAACCTACTGTCAGCGCAGGACCTGATAAAATTACAATCCAGGGGAAACCGGTTAAATTAATAAGCCAGGCTACCGGAAATGATCTTTCATTTAATTGGTCCCCTTCTTTGTATCTTGACGATCCCTCAAGTCCTGAACCGATCAGCACACCGCAGGAGGATATAACATATACATTGACAGTAAAAGATAGTTGTGATCAAATGATCACTGATGAGGTGTTTGTTAAAGTGCATAAGCAGATCATCATTCCCAATACATTTACCCCTAACGGAGATGGAGTAAATGACCTGTGGAATATTCCCGGCTTTAATTCATATTCTGACGGTTCGTTGAAAGTTTTTAACAGATACGGGGAAATTGTATTTAAATGCGAAGGCTATGATAAACCCTGGGATGGCCAATATAATGGGAGGATTATGTCTTCCGGGCAATATTATTACATTATCGATTTAAAAAATGGCAGTGAGTTATTATCTGGCTCCGTGTTAATTATAAGGTAGCATATGTGGGAAATCTTTTCCCGGACTCCATTTTAGCTAACATCCAAAACAGTATAATCTTTACCATTGAATTGAAATCTGTTTCCTTTTTTTAGCCCGAGCAATTTGGCCCCGATAGGAGATACAGGGGATATGGCAAAGTAACTCACCTTATTTATAACTATCTGACCTGCACTTACCGAAATAAAGAAGTTTCCATTATCCGTGACCACCAGACTGCCCGGCTGTGCGTTCGTGGAAATGAATTCCGGGTTAATAGAAGATAATGCATATTTGAGTTTCTGCGCTTCCATCAGTTGCTTCTCAAACCTGGAAATTTCCTGTTGCATCATTTCCCTTGTGGTTTCATACTTGTCTCCGGCACTGCTTTTAGTATCGTTGGCTGCCGCATCTCTGGCCGATGTTATCG
>DASWTL010000248.1:0-11216 GCA_036402155.1 Sphingobacteriaceae bacterium
AAATGCACTGGTAAAATTGCTTTTGTTTTGAGAGAAATTTTTTCTTCTATCAATAATGGATCCAGATTGAATGTATCAATGTTTGGCTCTACCAGTACCGGGACTAAGTTATTCGCCGAGACGGCTAAAATACTTGCAATATATGTATTTGACGGAACAATTATTTCATCACCATCCTGAAATACGCCTAACTCTTTATACCCTCTGATAATTAACGTAAGTGCATCCAGTCCATTTGCCACCCCAATTGCGTGGTTAGTACCGCAATAGTTCGCGTAATTCATCTCAAAGTTCTTGACCTCCTCTCCTATTATAAACCAGCCAGAATCTAAAACTCTCTCAAAAGCCTGCAATAATTCATTCTTATATGTTTGATTTATTTCATATAGGTCTAGAAACTTAATCATGATAATACGTTAATATATGTACACACTTCCCATACTTGCATCCTAATTTCTCGTAAGTATTAATTACCGCTTTATTCGTAGTTGCTGGGTGCATAAAAGCGTAATCAGCACCGATTGATCTTAAGTGATAAGCCATCTCACTAATTAATTTGATATACCAACCCTTACAATTTGTTGATGATACCGCCGAAAGAACCATTTTCGAAACATTAATCCCCCATTTACTCCAATCATCCGTAAGATAATTTGCGGTGAGGAATGCGTCGGGGCTTACACCATCCCCTGATGGAACCATAGTATAATCAGCGTAGCCTTTAATTGATTCTTCTATATACGTAGCCAGAAACTCGTCTGCCTTTTCGACGTCAAATACCGATTCTGCATGAAATCTGTCGTAAACATTTCTCATGCTCCTCGCAACTTGTTTCAAATTAGCAATATCGTCAACATTAGCTGAACGCACCTGAAATCTCTCTCGATAATTATATTCGATTAAATTGAGGTAATAAGTTAAACGGTTTTCAACCAGCTTGAACCCACCCTCATTTAATGCTTGAATTGTAAATATATCTTCACTCGGAAGTTCCGAAAAACAATATACCCGCTTTCCCTGGAAGAAATCTTTTGCGAAAAGTTTTACAGCTTGCTTTAAAACCTCGT
The DNA here is from genome assembly GCA_036402155.1 of Sphingobacteriaceae bacterium. Classification (GTDB taxonomy): domain Bacteria; phylum Bacteroidota; class Bacteroidia; order Sphingobacteriales; family Sphingobacteriaceae; genus DASWTL01. Next base: position 1,068 of record DASWTL010000248.1, read on the forward strand.
AATTTCCATGTTTATATAAAACGAATGTCAACTTATACGTGGGGATATTAAAATATACGGTATCCCAGGGCAAGTATTTCAGACAAAAAATATGTGTGTCGCCATCTACAGAAATTTCAATACGCTTTACGTTCACATCTGCCTTATAATTGTCAATAGCATCGACAACCGTGTGTTTAAATATCCTCTCCTTATCTGCATTAAAGAAAAAGCTTAAGGGAGAATAATGATATAAGACTTCCTTCCGAAAATCAATATAGTCTTCCACTAAATAAGTCCCCCATTTAAGTTAATATTAGCTCCATTTACATATTCCGTTCCACGCAAATATTCCACAGTACTAAAAATATCCTCCTTTTTACATAATTGATTTGAAGGAATTCTATTTATCACTGTTTCTAAGAAATTTTCCGGCACTTCTTTTATCATTCCAAGTTCCGAATAACCTAAATTTATATTATTAATGGTAATACCCCTTAGTGCATTTTCTGCTGCAATAGACTTAGTCATCCCAAAAAGGGCAGATTTCGAAGCTGCGTACGCGCTAATACCTGGCGAAGGCAATTCGGAAACAACGGATCCAAAATTTATAATTCGGCCATAATTCTGATCTCGCATGTATGGCAATAAACTAGAGATCATATAGAAAGTCCCGAGCAGATTCACATTAATAACTTCTGACCATTTGGTTAAATCAGCTTTATGCGCAAATGAATTATAGTTTATTCCAGCACAATTTATTAAGGTGATATTCTTCAGTGACGAAGAAACCTCCGCAATGAAATCCTTAATATTCTCCGGATTGGTAATGTCAACTTTAAAAAGATTATTCCTTTTTCCAGGTGAACTATTGTTATTATAAGTGCCAATAATATCTTCAGAAGGGCAATATTGATCAAACAAATATTGGCCTATCCCACGTGAAGCGCCAGTTACGATTATCATATCTAATGTTATATTAAGACCACTTAATTATAGCTGCACCGTACGTCCACCCACTGCCAACCGCTGCAAATAATATATTAGCGCCCTTTTTGATTTTACCTGCCTTCAAGGTTTCATGCAATATTATAGGGATAGTCCCTCCGGAAGTATTCCCATACTTATCCATATTTGTCATAACCTTATCAAACGGCAGTCCCAGAATTTCGGCCGTTTTCTGAAGGATCTTAATACTAGGTTGATGAGGAATCATCAAGTCAATATCATCAACCCTTAAATTTGTATCTGTTAACACTTGTCTTATCGCGATTGGCAAAACTTTAGTTGCGGTCTCATAAACAGCCTTTCCATTCATTTCAAAATAATGCTTTTTTTGGTCGACGGTAATTTGACTTGCTGGCAATTCAGATCCTCCGGCAGGAACCGTAAACTCATATTTCCCCCTCCCATCTGTATATAAACGATAGGCTAAAAACCCTACGTCGTCTGCTGCATTAGTTAATACAGCTGCACCCGCACCATCTCCGAAAAACACAGCATCCCGCCGAGTCCAGTCTGTAATTCGAGAAAAAGTATCAGCTCCGATTACAAGCACGTTATTGTAAACTCCACTAGCTATATATTGAGACGCTACCGACATGGCAAATAAAAACCCGCTGCATACCGCAGAAATATCAAAAGCTACGGCATTGTAAGCCCCAATTTTATCCTGAACTATAGAAGCCGTAGAAGGTGCTAGACGATCCGGCGTGGCTGTTGCAACGATAATTAAATCGATGTCCTCTTTAGATAAACCCGAATTATCTATTGCCATTATTCCGGCTGAAGTAGCGAGATCGCTGGTACACTGACCATCTAGTGCTTTTCGCCGCTCATTGATTCCTAGGTTTTGATAAATCCATTGGCTGTTTGTATCAATTGTTACTGCCAGATTTTCATTAGTGATTACTTGCTCAGGTAAATAAGCCCCGGTGCCTGCAATTTTTACCCTCCTTATAAGTTGTTTCATGTTAAATTTAAATAATTATCGTAACTCCGAATATAGTCAGCTTCTTCATAAGTATGAGAAGCTAACACCAAACAGATTGATCCCGATGAGAAATTCACCTCCGAAGCCCAAATTCCTGGGGGAATATGCAATCCGATGTAGGGCCTATTTAGCTGCACTAACCTTTTAATTTTACCATCATCCAGAAGTACTTCGAAACTTCCACTGGCCGCAATAAGAAATTGATGGCATTCTTTATGCGAATGCCCCCCTCTAGATTCACCCCCGGGTATATCATATAAATAAAAGACTCTCTCCACTACGAAAGGGATCTCTTTATAATTATTTATAGATGTAATATGGCCATTCCTGTCACCTAATTTAGGCAAATAAACTAACGTACAATCAAAGACTGATGGTTTATTCATTTTTTTAGATTTTTATAATCTGAAAATTCTCTTATATAATCTACCGGATCATACTGCAAACTTGATAAATGAAGGCCTAGTGCATTAGTGGAGAAATTTTCAATATGTCTCCAAAACATAGCTGGCACGTATAATCCGTAATTAGATCGATTTAAATAGAAATCTTCCTTATTACCATCAGGATGAGTAATAATGACATTGAAACTTCCACTTAATGCAATTATAATCTCATGTTGCTTATGATATGCATGACCTCCTCTTTGTTCTCCACTTGGCACATCATAAGTCCAGAAAACTCTTTCTATTTTGAAAGGCAACTGATCAGGAAACTGCATAAATGAAAGATTTCCTCTTGGATCAAAGACCTTAGGAAAGTTTATAATTCGACAATCACTCATAATCTGGCGTCAACAATGTCCCTACTTAAAAAAGATTTTATATCAAAAATAATAGCCGCAGGCATTGACTTCAAAAGTTGAAAATCTAAATCTAAAAATTGATCGTGCGCAACTGCTAATATAATTGCTTCATAGCACTTAAGTGTCCTTGCAAGCTCTACACCATATTCTTTAAACACTTCTTCATTATTAGCACATGGATCATACACATCGACGTCTAAACCAAATTGCTTTAATTCGCGATGAATATCAATTACTCTTGAATTACGGATATCAGGACAATTTTCCTTAAATGTAATTCCCAGAATTAGAGCTTTTGCAGAGTTTATTCTATGGCCATTTTTGATCATTAACTTAATAACTTTATTAGCTACAAACATACCCATATTGTCATTCACCCTACGCCCCGATAGAATCACTTGCGGATGATAGCCTAAAGATTCTGCCTTATGTGCAAGGTAATATGGATCAACCCCAATACAATGGCCTCCAACCAAACCGGGTTTATACTTAAGAAAGTTCCACTTTGTCCCTGCAGCTTCAATTACATCAGAAGTATCAATACCAACACGATCAAATATTAATGCCAATTCATTAACAAACGAAATATTAACATCCCGTTGAGCATTTTCAATCGCTTTCGATGCTTCAGCTACTTTAATTGAAGGAGCTTTATGGGTTCCTGCTGTTATAATAGAGCGATATAAATTATCAACTATGTCAGCAACTTCTGGCGTGGATCCGGATGTAACCTTTTTAATCTTTGTAAGTGTATTAACTTTATCTCCCGGATTGATTCTTTCAGGAGAATATCCGCAGAAAAAATCTTTATTAAAAGTTAGTCCAGAGGCTTGTTCCAAAACAGGAACACAATCTTCTTCTGTACAACCTGGATATACAGTAGATTCATAAATTACAATATCACCGCTTTTCAAAACAGCGCCAATCATTTCTGATGCTAATAATAATGGTTTTAGATCTGGAGCTTTGAATTTATCTATTGGTGTCGGAACAGTTATTATAAAAAAATTGCATTCTTCCAAGCATTGTACGCTTGAAGAGAAATTAAGATTAATGGAAGCGTTTATCTCATAGCTATTTGATTCATTTGTTCTGTCAATACCATTTTTCAATTCGTCAATTCTCACATTGTTAACGTCAAATCCAATCACTTCAAATTTCTTACCGAATTCAACTGCTAATGGAAGTCCTACATAACCTAAACCAATGACAGCAATTTTGCAGTCTTTATTATTGAGCATAAATATTGTGCTTTTTGTACTTTATTATAGTTTAAAATGTGTTTATTAGGTTTCTAAGAAGAAATTCTGTTACCTATCCTTCTTAGGATCAAGATAAGAGTCATCATTAAGCCAGCTATTATGCCTCCCATTAGCAATCCCTTTAATTTACCGAAGGTGATTTTCTCTAAAGGTAATATAGGGCGGTCAATAATTTGAATTAGTGGTTTGTCCTTCCTTAAAGATACTTTAGCAGCTTCTAAATTTTGAATTAGTTGAGTTAATATCGTCTGATTAATCTGAACATCAAACTGTCTGCGCTTAGAAGGAACTTGCAAAGTTTGCCGGGCAGCGTTCGGGTTAGGATTTGCATCAACCGTACTTGCAACACCAGAGATCGCGGCATTAAAAGCTCTTCTAACTGAATCTGTCTGATGCTCCAATATTGAAAGATTTTCTGCGGCTTTTTTTGTTTTAGTTTCTATATAAAAATCGGCCACTTCCTTCGTGAGTCCTTCAGCGAAATATTTAGAAAATAACTCATGATTGGAAGTAACTGATACAGTAATAATACTTAACTTTTTATCAAGTTTAGAAACTGCCAGGTTATTTTCGATAAAAAGCTTATGAAACCCTCCCAATAGGCTATCCTGTTGCCTGTTAAATTTAGACCGATCAGCATGGGGTAAAAAACGCAGTCCCTGAAGGGTGGGATTATCTTTCCAATCTTTACGTTCCCTTATATGGTTAATATCAATGTAAAACTCTATTAATGTTTGTTCCCCAGAACTGGTGTGTATTGTATTTAGTAAAGCTTTTTCAACCATAGAACGTGACTTCATCAATTCGATCAAGTTATCGCCTGAAAATGCACCACCACCGCTGCCTAAGTCAAAACCAAATTGATTAGCTAAACCTAAAGAACTACCTAAGCCTGTGCTTTCTTTATCATCTTCTAAAACAAAACTTAATTCGGCCTTATAAACTGGTTGCTTTGAATAGGCGTAAATCAACCCTAAAGCACTACCAAAAATACCTGCAATACAGAGTACCAGCCATTTTGACCACAAATACTGCCACCAATCGATCATCATAACCACAGTCTCTTCAAGGGACCCTTGATTGCTTGGTGGAATATCTAAGTTATTTTTCAAAATCCATAAAGTTTAAACCGTGGTTATCGAACGAATTAATTTAAAGATTAGTTAATTTCTTTAAGCTTAGAAGTTCTTTCTCTAATCTTATTCTCTAAGGCAAATTTATATTAGCCATTGATATCGTCTATCTACTTAAATCCATAAATACGCAAAATTTGGGCATTTTTTATTTTGCTATAACGCAATTGTAATTGATTTGGACATTTTATATTCACCACCGCTATACCATCATTTCTTTAAAAGTTATTGATATTATCTATTACTACCTTAATACTGAGAAAATAATCGCCGCCAAAGAAGCCAACGCTGTACTTAACCCAACTATCTCGCTTAATGAGGTCTTTCTTTCTTCCTTTTTCGGAACATAAATCTCAGCACCAGCTTTTATAATCGGATAATTATTAAAAAAAAGAAATTTCTTGGTACTTCGCACAGCTCCATTAGCATATATCACATATGATCGTCTTTTCAATGATCGACTTGAAAATCCGCCAGCCTGCGATATATACTGCTTAAAATTTTTACCGGTGCTAAATACGGTAGTTACCGGGTATAATACTTCGCCGTTAATCTTAACGGTTTGCAGTTGTTTTGGTATGCGAAGAATATCGCCCTCCTCCAATATCAGATCATATTTCGATCCAGGCTCTGTCATTATCTTATCAAGATTAATTCCGACATAGAAATTTCGAAGTGCTTCTTCTTGTTTGGCTAAATCAGCTGCTTCTTTAGCCGTCGGCTGTAATCTTTGTATTTTGGAAAGTTTTTCTCGGTTCTCAACCGCCGTATCTATTTTATTCTTATCTGAAGCCATTGACGCACCCGGTCTCTTAAGCGACGCTCCTGACGGATAAGCCAATGCAGTAAAACTCCCTGCCCGTTTCACCAGGTCTGAGATTCGTTCATCCTTTCGGGTGATGGTGTAAAAACCCGGATATAAAACTTCACCCTCGACTTTTACCTGCCGTTGTATTTCATAACCCGAAGAAGGACGCACCATAATGATATCAAATGGCTGCAGGAGAAAATTTGCAGTAGCTCCTTTCAAATCCCGACCAATATTGATCTGGTAAACCTCTGCAGTTTGTGCAGAAGTAGACAAAGCATTACTATTTTTTACCCTTCTCGAAACTTCTATGCGCTGTTCTGTAGCACCTTCCTTTAATCCGCCTGCCTGTATAATGGCATCTTCCAGGCTCATCCCTTCAGCAAAAGGAAGCTCACCGGGGCGCTGAACTTCACCGTCCACCCGAACATTATATGCTTCTTTCAAGTCAAATATAGAAGATATGGTCACTACATCTTCGCGTTTAAGGGGAATATCGGCGTCTTGCCCTGATAATACTCTCGAAACATTGAATGACACCAGGTTTGTCTGTAAATCATCGCCTAACCTGGTGATGTACCCGCGGTTTTGGAACGCATCCTCGGTTAATCCTTCTGCTTTCTCAATCAACTGCCTCAGCGTGAGGCCTGGCTCCAGTTCAAACTGACCCGGACGAAAAATAGCGCCATTGATAGTTACTCTATTTTCAAAGCGTTCCAGGATTTCATCCACAAAGAACTTATCCCCGCTCTCTGGCTGGTAAGCGGTAAATTCAGTTGATAAAATATCTGCAATCTTCCGCTCGGTAGCTGTATTCTTGAGAACCTTTATTCTGGCCTGGTAGGCACGTTCATTAAAGTCGCCTGTAAAACGAAGCAGGTCGGTAAGGGTTTCGCCTGAAAGCATTTCAAATATCCCCGGATGCTTTACCTGGCCTACTACTTCCACTCGTTTTTTATACGTTGGAATGCGGATCACGTCCTGGTCACGCAGCTGCAGGTTATTTTTCATCTGCCCGGACAGGAGGAAATCATAAAGATCTAATGTTGCCAGCCTGCGACCGCCCCGGATAACTTCGATCTGCCGGAAGGAGCCGTTTACGGTTGGCCCTCCAGATTCATATAATGCGTTAAAAACCGTGGCAAGAGACGGCAGGGTATAGGTACCAGGCTTAGTTACTTCACCGGTCAGTATCACTTTAATGCTCCGGATATTTCCTATGGCCACACTGACATGGGTGTTCCCGTTTTTTATGCCGCTGTATATGGTTGACAGTCTTGATCGTATTTTCGCAGTGGCGGCCTCTACAGTTAATCCTCCAACCTGGATAACACCGATATACGGAATGTTAATGGTACCTTCAGGGGATACGGTTAGTTCATAGCTTGCTTCAGAGTATCCGTAAATATCGATGAGGAGCTGATCGTCGGGCCCAACCTGGTAGTTCGGAGGAGTAGCGAGCCGGAGATTAGGTTCAAAGCTTAAATTGGTATTCTTGAAAATATCGGCTCCAAAGATCTTTGAGCGGAGTGCTTTTTCTTCAGGTGTTGATGGATCAGTAGAAGGTAAAGTATCCGGTTCATAGTTCAGCTCCCGGCCGCCACGGTTTCCAGGAACAGCCCCGGGACTGGTTCCACTTGTTGAAGATCCCTGTCCTTTTAATTTATCAACCCGTGCCCGAAGCTTTTTAACTTCCACCGGATTCATCCCCTGTGCCAGAGCAGCTTGTTCCAGCTGATCGTCACTTAATCCCTGTGCCTGAGCCTGGGAATAATACGCACGGATCTGGTCATCACTTAATTCATCCACACGGATATTCTTCATATCTGCTGCGCTTGGAGTCTGCGCAAATGAATTGTTACAAAACACAGCTATACATACCAGCGCCGAGAGAAGCACCATTACCTTTTTAAAACTCATCCTTTTCTAAATTCCGTTAAACGCATCAAGGCTGCAAAGTTCAGAATTTTTTTCTCCGAAACAATACCGTGATTCAGGTATATTTTCAACCGTTTTAATGTGCCAGTTTGATAATGTGTCAATGTGCTGCATCATAGCTAACAAATTAAGAATTAGGCAACCCTAAAACCCAAACCTCGCAACCTGCTCTTAGAGCGACAGACCAGACATCCCGCCGCATTGGGCCGGCTTGCACGTGCCACTAGGACGGATCCGCGTGGATAACCACCCTGTCCGCTGATTTATGTTGTCAAGATCAACGATCACCTATTAAAAACCAACTCCTTAGAATAACGATTACACTTCTCCCCAAGGGAGAAGAATCAAAGATGAGGGGATTAATAAAATGAAGGCCTTCGGTTCGTTCGAAAAGAAACCTTTCACTCCGCCCTTCACATTCCGCCTTTCACCCTTCCTTCCAACTTCCAACCTACAACCCACAACCTCCCCGCCCACAGCTTCGCCCCTTCAGTCACATATCATGACATCCACCCAATACTCGTAACCATTAACACCCCTTAACAGTCGGCTATTTTCTCCACCACATTCCTCCTAAGATCCACCCGGACCGTTGTGCCCAGGCTTTCCAAATAAAGCAATGCGTAATTACCCTTACTTTCAATCACTTCAGCCTCATGTCCCATCAATGCGCCAGACCGGATACGGATTCTGTCACTTTCACTGAGGTAAACGACTTCGATCTTCTCATGATCATAATTCATCAGCCAGCTTTTCACCACCTCCATATCCTTTTCCCGTATGATCGCCGGTTTCCCGCAATGGTATAAAAATCGTACTACTCCCGGGATCAGTAGCGCCTTTTCCCGCTCTTTTTCATCAATCCTTACAAAACAATAAGACCGGAAAAGAGGTTCCTCCACCCATTTATACCGGTCGCTCCATTTTTTCCTGGTCTTTAAAACCGGGCAATATCCTTCTATACCCGCCAATATCAGCTTTTCAGCTACCGCTTTCTCATAACGCGACCGTGTATAAAGTACATACCAGTTCATATGGTACTATGATCAAATATGAGAACCAGTTCTTTATGATGCCGCTCTACGTAAACCTTTGCATCAGCCGCTCCGAACACCAGGTAACGGATCTTTCTGCGGATAAGTGGCTCTGCCTTCTCAACCAGGTTACTTAAGTAGTTTCGGTCTATATCATCCCCTATGATCAGCAGATCAATAATATCCGACTCAAGTCCCTGCGCAATTCTGCCTTCCAGGTATACCTGCTGCACATTGCCCAAGCGGTCAATTACTTTTTCAAGCAATTCTTCAACACCAACAAATTTTTTAATGATACTATTCAGGTCACTGAACAATGGATGAAGGGTGTTTGCCCGGTAAAGCTTCTTATTCCCTTCCGATTCAGTAAGCAATAAGCCCGCCTGCTCAAAACGGTTCAGCTCCTGCCGGATACCATTGGTGCTCTCGTTAAATTCCTGCTCCAGGCTACGCAAATAACCCTGATTATTAATATTCAGAAAAAATTTTAACAGGAGCTTGATCCGTGTTTTGGATGTTATTAAACTTTCGAGCATACTCATTGAGTACTTTTAGTACTCATTTAAGGTTCAAAGATATAATTTTTTGAATAAAAAGGAATTTATCTTTCTGCAATTACATAGAAGTCTCCCTATTCATCATAATTTCTTAATAATAAAGATGCAACCTCTTCTCCTCGGGGAGAAGAATCAAAGGTGAGGGGCTTGTCGCAAACCTGTATATGGTCCAATGACCAACATACCTTATTGCACCCTCTCTGCCTTCGGCATTTATCAGTGGATTTATATGGTTTTTATCTGAACTGATGAGCTCCTTGCAGTCGGTTCTCCCCAGGGCGAGAAAGGCCGATGCACCCCGACATAGCGGATTAATTACTATTTAATATGATTTTTTCTCATATTAATAATGTAGCCACCACGCCTATTTTATCATAGAAGTCTTTCTATTCATCATAATTTCCTAATAACTAACGATGCAACCTCTCCCCCGGGAGAGGAATCAAAGGTGAGGGGCTGTCGCAGCATCTCCCGAAAGCGAGAAAGGCCGTTGCACCCCAGCATAGCGGATAAAGCTTCCATTTAGTTGAATTCATTTCAGAATAATGAAGCTACACGCCCAGTTGTATTTTTATCGTTGAGAACATCACTCCGTCAAAAATCACCAAATAAATAAAGATGCAACCTCTCCCTGGGGAGA
>DASWTL010000249.1:0-35456 GCA_036402155.1 Sphingobacteriaceae bacterium
AAGGCGGACAGGTTGCCATACGGATGGGTGATTGGAAAGGGGTGAAAACCCAGGTGCGCAAATCGGGTTACAAAAATACTCCATGGATGATCTTTAATCTGAGAGAGGACCGCAGTGAAACAAAAAATCTGGCTGAAAAGCATCCTGAATTGATTAAACTGTTTGATGAAATAGTGCACAAGGAACATCGTCCTTCTCACATTAAAGAATGGGAAATCATTGATCCGAAGTTTAGTGCTGAAAAGAATAATTAAGGCTAAACATTACAAAAAGGGTATAGCGCTGGCTATACCCTTAATGTTATTGCATAATTACACACACCTTTAAATGATAAATAATAACATTGAGTATATCTGGTTGTTTGACTTATGTGAAAATACCCGGGGCTATTGCCGAGCTTCTCCTGAGTAAAATTTAACTGAGCAGTTTTATGGAACATTTATCATCTGATACCACATTTTACAATATCCCTTTTTCTGTGCACGATTTTAAAGAAATGCCTTACCGACCTTTAGGGAAATCCGGTCTAAAGGTTTCGGATATAGGGTTGGGAACCTGGAAGATGGGGTATCCTGAAACCGGTGATGGTTCAAGGGTTGATGAGAGCACATCATTTAAAATTTTAGACAAAGCAGTTGAGCTGGGAGTTACCTTTTGGGATACAGCGAACAGGTATAATAATGCTTCGGGAAATTCGGAACGGATCATTGGATCATGGTTTAAAAATAATCCCAGGGAACGTCGAAATGTAGTTTTGGCTACTAAACTATCAGGCGCAATGGATGGGTTGACTCCAAATCATTGCGGGCTTTCACGGATTAATATTATGGAATCGGTGTATGCATCCTTAGAGCGCTTGCAGTCAGAACATATAGATTTACTTTATTTTCATTCCTTCGATCCATCTGTGCCTGCCGAAGAAAGTTTGATGGCTGTTGAAGATCTCGTGAAACAAGATCTGGTGCGGTATTTTTCAGTTTCTAACTTTAATATTGAACAGCTTGATTATTATCAGGCTGTTGAAAATCAGTTGTCTGTTCGGAGCAGAATACTTGCCGTACAAAATCAGTTCAATATTCTTGATGGTGAAAGCGAATCCTGTAAAGGAGTATTGGAATATGCTTTCAGACAAGGGTTATCCTACATTGCCTGGAGTCCAATGGCACGCGGACTGCTTACTGACAGATATCTTGATTTAAAGAATGTTGGTCGCGGCGACCGATTGTTTGATGAAGGGGAATTAAGCAAGATCAGCGAAGCCAATATGGAGAAAGTACAAAAACTAGCTGCCCTATCGCGGGATTGGGGACATGAACTGAGTCAGGTAGTGATTGCTTACATGCTAAAAATTCCGGGTATGGGGCCGGTTATTGCTGCATCATCTAATGTAGCGCAGTTGGAATCGAATGCTGCAGCAGGAAAGATTATACTGACTGATGAGCAGATAAACCAGATAAAAGAAAGCCTGAAATAGTGCTACTGAGTTACCATTGCAGGTTAAGTATCCGGATCAGGGCATAAAAAAGCCCGGAAAGAACTTCCGGGTCAATTTCGTAACGTAATGTGTCCAGCTGAGGATTATCTTCTGGCCAAAAGATTTACATCCAGCTCAAACTCATCATTAATAGCCTTGTCGCCTATATTGCTAAAGAACGCCAGTGACCGGTATTTAATATCATATTTTACCCGGTTAACTTTCACTCCCTTAGCTACCGCAACAATTGCATCTCCCTGTCTTTTAACTGTGGCCGGGAATGTTAAAGGTTGTGTGATGCCTTTAATTGTAAGATCGCCTGTAATGTTTACCCGGTCTGTTCCGGCATTAGCAACGTTTGTAATAACAAACTTTGAAACAGGATTTTTTTCAACAGAGAAAAAATCATCGGTTTTTAAATGGTTCTGTACCTTTTCAGAATCTGAGCAGGTTAAGGAATTCATATCAATAATAAATGATCCACTCTTTAGGGCTTTCTTTGTATAAATTAATTGGCCGCTGGCAATTTTGATATTTCCCGAATGTTGCCCGGTCACTTTTCGCCCGGTCCAATTGATAGAAGACTTTTCAGTATCTACTTTGAAGACTTCATCTTTTGGAGGAGTGAAGGAAAGCAACATAAATGCAAATCCCGACAGGATGGATAATGTGAATTTTGTCATAGTTATCTTTTGATGTTTATTAACCAAATCTATCTTAAAAAATTATATGTTGCAACATGTGCCAGTTTAAGCGATTTAAATAGATTAAACTGCTATGTCTTCATAGCTTTCAACAGGCGGGCAGGAGCAAATTAGAGTTCTGTCTCCATACGTGTCATTCACCCTTCCAACCGATGGCCAAAATTTATGTTCCATGACATACGGTAATGGAAATGCTGCTTTTTCACGTGAATAAGGCTTATTCCATTCATCTGATATGATAACTCCGGCAGTATGCGGGGCATTTTTTAATGGATTATTGACCTTATCGCTGACGCCCTTTTCAACTTCCTCTATTTCCTGTCTGATAGCAATCATAGCATCACAGAAGCGATCAAGCTCATGTTTAGGTTCTGATTCGGTAGGTTCAATCATTAATGTCCCAGCAACGGGGAATGAAACCGTAGGAGCATGAAATCCATAATCCATCAAACGTTTTGCGATATCTGTTACTTCAATGCCAAAGTTTTTAAATGCGCGGCAATCCAGGATCATTTCATGTGCACATCTCCCGTTGGCTCCTGCATAAAGCACCGGATAGTGTTGCTCTAGCCTTGCTTTTATATAGTTTGCATTTAATATGGCATAACGGGTTGCATTGGTCAGGCCAGCTTCGCCCATCATGGCTATATAAGCATGAGATATTATAAGGATAGAGGCAGACCCCCATGGAGCAGATGAAACCGCATGTATTGATTTTGACTGGTTGATATCTATGATGCTGTGGCCAGGCAGGTAGCTGACAAGATGCTTTGCAACGCCAATGGGCCCCATGCCGGGTCCTCCGCCACCATGTGGAATGCAGAATGTTTTATGGAGGTTTAAATGGCAAACATCAGCACCTATGGATGCAGGGCTGGTTAAGCCTACCTGGGCATTCATATTTGCTCCATCCATGTAAACCTGTCCACCATTTTGATGAATGATATCACACACTTCAATAATGCTTTCTTCAAAAACACCATGAGTTGAAGGATATGTAACCATCAGGCAGGAAAGATCATCTTTATGCTCTTCAGCTTTTGACCTAAGATCTGCAACATCGATATTGCCATTTTCATCGCAGCGCACAACCACGATCTTCATTCCGGCCATAGCGGCTGATGCGGGGTTTGTTCCATGAGCTGATGAAGGGATCAAAGCTACATTGCGATGTGAATCACCTCGATCCGCATGATAAGCCCTGATCACCATTAAACCGGCATATTCACCTTGTGCGCCTGCATTAGGCTGTAAACTCATTGCTGCAAAACCAGTTATTTCACTAAGCCATTTATTTAGTTCATCGAATAATTGCATGTATCCGCCAACCTGATCTGTTGGTGCAAAAGGATGCATTCTGCTAAACTCCGGCCAGGTAATAGGAACCATCTCGGTAGTTGCATTGAGCTTCATTGTACAGGAACCTAACGGGATCATCGAATTGCACAATGACAGATCTTTGGCTTCCAATGATTTAATATAACGCAGCATTTCATGCTCTGAATGATGCGCGTTAAAAATAGGATGGGTTAAAAAAGATGATACACGGATCAGCTCATCAGGTAATGATGACTTTATCCTGGATTTATCCAAAATAATCTCAGCTGAATTTTTTCCTTTAACCTTTGCAAATATTTTAGCAAGAGTAAGGATATCAGCAGGAGAAGTGGTTTCATCAATTGAAATAGTTATTTCAGATCCTCTATAATTCAGATTCACTTCCTGATTTAAAGCCTCTGCATGAATGGCATTCACTAAATCACCGGCCTCAATACATAACGTATCAAAGAAAGCTTCGTTTTTTTGGATGAAACCTAATTCATTTAGCGAATTCGAAAGCAGAATACTCAATCCGTGAATTCGTTCAGCAATAAGTGTTAAACCTTTGGAACCATGATATGCAGCATACATACCGGCCATGATGGCAAGAAGGGCCTGGGCGGTACAAATGTTTGAAGTCGCTTTATCTCTACGAATATGCTGCTCACGTGTTTGCAATGCCATTCGTAAGGCATAATTCCCGGCAGAATCGATTGTTACACCAATAATCCGACCTGGCATAGAGCGTTTATACTCTTCCTTGGTTGCAAAAAAACCTGCGTGAGGTCCTCCAAAACCCATTGGAATGCCAAAACGTTGCGTGGAACCAACCACAATATCAGCTCCCCATTCACCCGGGGGAGTTAATAAAACCAGGCTCATAATATCGGCAACAACAGTCAGTTTAATACCCCTTTCATGTGCTGCTTCAGCAAATTGCTTATAGTTATAAACGGCGCCCTTTCCGGCAGGATATTGTACAATGGCGCCAAACATCTTATCAGTGAGTTCAACGGTCCGGTGGTCGCCAATTAAAAGTTCAATACCATAAGGTTCTGAGCGGGTTTTTAAAATATCAATAGTTTGCGGAAAAACTTCTTCAGACACAAAGAATATTGTTGCTTCCTGGTTTTTGCGCAGGCTGTATTGCATAAACATAGCTTCGGCCGCGGCCGTACCCTCATCAAGTAAGGATGCGTTGGCAATCTCCATCCCCGTAAGGTCAATTACCATCGTCTGGAAGTTAAGTAATGCCTGTAGGCGGCCCTGTGAGATTTCAGCCTGGTATGGAGTATATTGAGTATACCAACCGGGATTTTCCAGGATATTTCGCTGGATTACTCCGGGTACTATCACATCATAATATCCCTGCCCGATATAAGATTTGAATACTTTATTTTTAGACGCAAGCTGCTTCAGATTTTTAAGATATTCAAATTCGCTTTTTGCTTCCGGAAGATTCAAAGGCTGCTTTAACCTGATCTTTGCTGGAATAGTCTGATCAATAAGATGATTTATTGATTCGGCGCCGATAGTTTTAATCATTTCCTCCGTTTCAGCGGTATTCGGAGCAATGTGCCTTTTTTGAAAGGTTTCCTGGTAATCTATGTTTAATTTCATTAAAACGGGAGGAGTTTTTGTGGCGCAAAAATACGGATTTTCTCCATTATTCTTAAGACCTTGAATTAATTACATGTCCGGATGCGGTACATTCTGACAGCTATTAAAAAGGTAAATGTTTAAATAGTTTGCCTTGCTTTTATGGATCCAATTAAAGCACTTCAATCAAAAAGTCACCGGTTTTGGGTTTAAGGTACCCGAAACAAACAATATTCTTTTCAGGAATACCATGTGCGCGTAAGAGTTTTTCAAATTCCCCGGTCTGAGATTCATTCACAGCCACCAACAGGCCTCCGCTGGTTTGGGGATCCGCAAGAATAGCGGTTCTCTGGTCTATACTGGTACTATTTCCTGCAATTTTATGACCGTAACTACTCCAGTTACGATTGGTTCCTCCCGGAACACAACCTTGCTTAAGATATTCGCTCAGTACGTCGATCTTAGGAATTTTGTCAAATTGAATAATAGCCTGCAGATTGCTGCCTTCACACATTTCTGATAAATGGCCAAGCAACCCAAAACCGGTCACATCTGTCATGGCTTTAACATACTCCTGCTCGCCCAGGATCTCACCAATTTTATTAAGCATGGCCATGCTTTCTGGTGCAATGAATGCGTGTTGCGGCTTTAAGATGCCCTTTTTCTGAGCAGTTGTTAAAATGCCAACTCCCAGGGATTTGGTTAAGTATAATTTGCATCCGGCTTCTGCAGTCGAGTTTTGTTTTAGGTTTTTAATATTCACCAGACCATTAACAGCAAGTCCGAAAACAGGCTCCGGGCAATCAATACTATGTCCACCGGCAAGAGTGATTCCTGCTTCAGCGCAAACCGCACGTGAGCCTTCCAAAACCTTTTGGGCTACTTCCGGCGACAACTTATTTATGGGCCAACCGAGGATCGCGATTGCCAGTATTGGCTTTCCACCCATAGCATACACATCACTAATGGCATTTGCAGATGCAATTCTGCCAAAGTCATAGGGATCATCAACAATTGGCATAAAGAAATCTGTAGTTGATATTAATGCGGTGCCATTTCCAAGATCCAGAACGGCGGCGTCATCCCGTGTGCTGTTACCAACCAGAAGATTGGAATCTGGCTTTTGGTGAACCGGGCTATGCAATATCAGATCAAGAACTGCCGGGCTGATCTTACAACCACAACCTGCACCATGGGAATATTGAGTAAGTTTTATGTCTTCTGAATTCATTAGCTATTATTGTAATAAGGCGTTCTTTTTTGGTTCTTTTAGCTCTCTTAAAATATGTAAGGCATTATCCTTTGCATTAGTTCCATAACATTCAATATTCCGGATGCTTTCTTTTAGTCGTTTTGCTTGTCCGGCCGTATATGTTTTATCATAATAGGTTAAAACAATTCGGATAAAATCAGCCAGCCTGTTATCTTCTATGGCTGCAATAGCATCACGTGTCTGCTCCGGGCCAAGTCTTTTTTTTATTCGTGCTGTAGATTCAACCAGAAAAGACTTATCTAGTTTCCCATATGTCTGAAGCAAAAAGTCGACCCGTTCATTAAGCGGAACAAGCATATTAATTTGTTTTGCGCTACGGATCTGTTCAAATAATGCATTGGGTATCTGTCGCTTTCCGATAAAGCGGCTTTCATCTTCAAGCCAAAGCGGTACATCCGAATCTGCTTTATGGAGTTCTGAAGCGAGAAGATTTTCAAAATGTTCCTGACTTGGCTGAGTTAAAGACCCCATGGATCCATAGGTTGACCCTTGGTGCTGAGCAAGATCTTCCAGGTCAATAACCTGCTGCCCCAGTTTTTTAAGCTCGTGTAATGTTTCAGTTTTTCCGGAACCTGTCATTCCTCCAAGTATCCGTAATGAATAGCTCTTTGAAAATTGCGACAGCACCCAGTTGCGGTATTTTTTATAGCCTCCTTCTAAAACATATACGTCGAATCCGTACAGGTTTAATGCCCATGCCATAGCGCCGCTTCTCATCCCACCTCGCCAGCAATGCACCAGTATCTTTTTATCCGGAGCTAATTGCAGGGCATCTTTAATAAAGCCTGACCATTTCGGGCCTGTAAGATCAAATCCAAGCAAAATTGCTGCCTCACGGCCAACTTGTTTATACGTTGTACCCACTTGTACTCTCTCCTCATTTGAGAAAATAGGCAGGTTACAGGCATTAACTATATGTGCATGATCAAACTCTAATGGCGTTCTCACATCAATAACCGGTATGGTATCAGCCAGTTTCAGAAAGGGTAGAATATTAACTGTTTGAATCATGTCTGAAAGTACCTGTATAGAATGAGTTTAGCGTTGTAAAGATCCGGAAACGATTATCTTAGCTGCCTTAAATACATTTGTATTGTATTCTCCAGTCCATAATAGAGCGCATCACATATCAGGGCATGCCCAATACTGACTTCCAGTAAACCGGGAATGTTTTGCGCAAAGAACTTCAGGTTGTCGAGGTCAAGGTCATGGCCGGCATTCAAGCCCAGTCCAGCTTTTTCCGCTACTTGCGCAGCTATAATATATGGTGAAATGGCTGCATCTCGATCCTGGTGATAACCGGAAGCATAGGCCTCAGTATACAATTCGATGCGGTCTGTCCCTGTTGTAGCAGCGGCCTCAACCAGTTCCACTACCGGATCAACAAAAATAGAGACCCGTATACCTTCGCGCTGAAACATGCGGATAGTTTCCCTGAGGTATTGCTGATGTTTTATAGTATCCCATCCATGGTTGGAAGTTAACTGCCCTTCGGCATCGGGTACCAGGGTAACCTGCGCGGGTTTATTTGCCAGAACCAGGTCAATAAACTTCTGTTCGACCGGATTCCCTTCGATATTAAACTCTGTCGTAACAACTTTTTTCAGATCAAAAACATCCTGGTAACGAATATGACGTTCATCAGGCCGGGGATGCACGGTAATTCCCTGTGCACCAAATCGCTCAGCATCTAAAGCAACTTTTACAAGGTCAGGATTGTTGCCACCGCGTGAGTTCCGAAGCGTGGCAATTTTGTTAATGTTGACGGATAGTTTTGTCATTGTGTAAAAATAACAAACCCTCCTGAGAAATTTCAGAAGGGTTAAGTTCATTATAATAGAAGTTATGCTTCGGCTTTGCTCAGCATGACTACAATTAATAACGGTATGCTTCCGGTTTAAACGGACCTTCAACAGGTACACCGATATAATCAGCCTGATGCTGATCAAGCACGTCCAGTTCAACTCCGATTTTTGCAAGGTGTAAACGGGCAACTTTCTCGTCCAGTAATTTTGGAAGTGTGTAAACCTTATTCTCATACTTGCCAGAATTAGTCCAAAGTTCTAATTGAGCAAGAGTCTGGTTAGTGAAGGAGTTAGACATTACAAAAGAAGGGTGACCGGTTGCACAGCCTAAATTCACTAAACGGCCTTCAGCCAGGATAATGATATCCTTACCATCAATAGTATATTTATCAACCTGTGGTTTGATCTCCACTTTGGTATGACCATAGTTGGTATTTAACCAGGCCATATCAATTTCATTATCAAAGTGGCCGATATTACATACAATAGCTTTGTCTTTTAATGCCTTGAAATGTTCAGCACGTACGATATCGCAGTTGCCTGTAGTAGTTACCACGATGTCTGCTTCTTTGATTGCAGTGGCTAGTTTTTTAACTTCATAACCTTCCATTGCTGCCTGTAATGCACAGATCGGGTCAATTTCAGTTACGATTACACGGACACCCTGAGAACTTAAAGATTCTGCTGAGCCTTTACCTACGTCGCCATATCCACATACAACGGCAACTTTACCTGCCATCATAATATCTGTAGCGCGACGGATAGCATCAACCAATGATTCGCGGCATCCGTATTTATTATCAAATTTTGATTTTGTAACCGAGTCGTTCACGTTAATTGCAGGAAGATGCAAAGTTCCGTTTTTCATACGCTCGTATAAGCGGTGAACACCGGTTGTAGTTTCTTCAGATAGGCCTTTGATACCTGCAATAAGTTCAGTATATCTGTCGAAAACCATGTTTGTTAAGTCACCACCATCATCAAGGATCATGTTTAATGGCTCGCGGTTTTCACCGAAAAACAGAGTTTGCTCAATACACCAGTCAAACTCTTCTTCATTTAAGCCTTTCCAGGCATAAACCTGGATACCTGCTGCTGCAATAGCAGCTGCTGCATGGTCCTGAGTTGAAAAGATGTTACAAGATGACCAGGTAACTTCAGCACCTAATGCTACTAAAGTTTCAATAAGTACAGCAGTTTGGATAGTCATGTGTAAACATCCTGCAATGCGTGCACCCTTAAGTGGTTGTGATGGTCCGAATTCTTCGCGAAGAGCCATTAGCCCGGGCATTTCTGCTTCTGCTAATTGAATTTCTTTGCGTCCCCATTCGGCCAGGGAGATGTCCTTAACTTTGTAAGGCACGTAAGTTGTCTCTACTGATGACATAGTTTTTGTTTTTAATTGTTTGGTAACTGCAAACACTTTTTGTTTGCGCCTGCAAATTTACTATAATTTATAAAAAAATTCGGTCTGTTAAAGGCAATAAAATAATAGTGATGTGATAGTTAAGTCCATCCTGTTCGGTTCTATTGATCATGCGCATACCAATTCATAGATCGTTCAATATCTGACGTCATGTATCCTATAATTCCACAAAAAAACAATTAGGACGCACCTGGTTCTAACCCTGAAATGATTGTGTTAAGTGTAAAAATTGTTGCACACATACTGTGCAATAATTTTTACGAAATATCTGAGGGTCAATAATATACCATTTCAATAAATTAAATTTGTTCAAGCCTTTTTCCACTGATTTTATGCATGAATTTAATACCCTAAAAAAAAATCTGAAGAAAGATTTTACAGGTTTAAAGAAAGTTAGAGTTGCCTTACTTGGGGATACCGCCACACAGCTTTTAAATCAGGCTCTTACAGGAGCCGGTTATGATTCCGGATACAGCTTCGAAATATGGGAAGCTGATTTTAATCAGATAGAGCGTCAAATATTTGATGTGACTTCAGAATTATATCAGTTTCAGCCGGAACTGGTAGTCATCTTTAAATCAAGTCATAAGTTGCTTGCCAAATACAATAAAATTAAGGATGAATGTCAAAGTTCTTTTGCTTCTGGTGAGATTTCTTTGATAGAGCAATTGAATTCTTCTCTTAACTCGTCTCTCCGAACAAAAGTTATCTATTTTAACTATCCTGAAATTGATGATTCTGTATTTGGAAGTTATGCGAATAAAGTGCCATCATCATTTTTATTCCAGTTAAGAAAGCTCAATTATGAGCTGATGGTTTTTGCTTCTCAGCATCCCGAATTTTACATCTGTGATCTTTCTGCAATCCAGAACGAAATTGGCAAATCGAATTTGTTTCACCCATCCATTTATATCAATACAGAGATGGTAATAAGCATCCGGGCTTTGCCATATGTTGCTTCAAAAGTGATTAGTTTAATTGATGCACTATCCGGAAAATTTAAAAAATGTGTTGTTCTGGATTTAGATAATACAATTTGGGGTGGGATTATTGGCGATGATGGTATGGAGAATATTCAGATAGGCAGTCTGGGTATCGGGAAAGCATTTTCTGAATTTCAATACTGGATCAGAAAACTAAAGAAGCGCGGGGTTATCGTGGCTGTATGTTCTAAAAATATGGAATCTATAGCAAAAGAACCCTTTTTATCTCATCCCGATATGGTTCTGAAACTGGAAGATATTGCTGTTTTTATCGCTAACTGGGACAACAAACCTGATAATATCAGGCAAATACAAAAAATACTGAATATCGGATTTGATTCCATGGTTTTTCTTGATGATAATCCTTTTGAACGGAATATCGTAAGAGAAAATATTCCTTGTATAGCTGTTCCTGAACTGCCCGAAGATCCTGCTGATTATCTTGAATTTTTATATAGTCTTAATTTATTTGAGACCGCATCGTACTCTGATGAAGATGCTGAAAGAACAAAGCAATACCAGACTGAAGCTCAGAGAAGCAGTTTGCAACAAGGTTTTACAAACGAGGATGATTTTCTGAAAAGCTTACAAATGGTTTCTGTTATTGAACCTTTCAATAAGTTTAACAGTCCACGGGTAGCACAATTGTCTCAGCGATCCAACCAGTTTAATTTAAGAACAACAAGGTATACCGAAGGTGATATTGAGAAGCTATTGGCAGACGATAATTATGATACCTTCACTTTCTCATTGTCTGATAAATTTGGTGATAACGGCTTAATATGCGCCGTTATTCTTAAAAGGGAGTCTTTTCAAACTGCTTTTATAGACACTTGGTTTATGAGCTGCCGCGTACTGAAACGAGGAATCGAGAACCTGGTATTAAATACCCTTGTGAATTATACCAAAGAAAAAGGGTATGAATTTTTACGCGGAGAGTATATCCCTACTCCTAAAAATGCACTGGTAAAAGATCACTATCCTAATTTGGGTTTTAAAAAAGATGGTAATAGCTGGCTTCTGTCATTAAGTGATTACCAGGACAAAAAGACACTCATAAAATCAGAATACAAATGGAAAGAAGCGATATTTTAAGACAGGTAAATGATGTTTTCCTGGAAGTTTTAGATAACGATGGTATAATACTAACTGATGAAACAATCGCTACAGATGTTGAAGACTGGGATTCATTAAATCATATTCAGTTGGTAGTTGCTATAGAACAACAATTTAAGATTAGGTTTTCATCTAAAGAGATTCAAAGCTGGAACAATGTAGGGGAGATGATTAACTCTATACAAGCCAAACAAAGTTGATTTATCCTTAAAAAGTATTGATATTTTTTAGACAGCTCAAAAATCATGGTCTTCAATTCAGTAGCTTTTGCGATATTTTTTATAGTTTTCTTTTTTCTTTATTGGTTTGTATTTAGCAAAACAATAAAGTGGCAGAACTTCCTTATTCTGGCAGCCAGCTATCTGTTTTATTCCTTTACCGATTGGCGTTTCCTAGCTATTCTCATTTTGTCATCCATCTTTAACTACTGGGTCGGCATTGGTATCGAAAGAAGTATTCGTTACAGAAAGTTATTGTTATGGATGGGAATGGTTCAGGGAATTGGAAGCCTGATATTTTTTAAATACTTCAACTTCTTTGTTAACTCCTTCAATACGCTTTTCACATCTTTAAATATTCACGTTAATTTTCAAGTACTAAGTATTATCGTTCCTGTAGGCATCAGTTTCTTTACATTCAGGACAATGAGTTATTTGCTGGATATCGATAAAGGAAAGATAAAAGCTTCCACCAACTGGGTAAGTTTTTTCGCCTACGTAGCATTTTTTCCCAGCCTGCTTTCCGGTCCCATAGATAAAGCCAGGACATTTATGCCGCAACTGGAAAGGCGAAGGGAATTTAGCTACGTAATGGCGGCTGATGGTATGCGCCAGATTTTGTGGGGGCTGTTTAAAAAAATGGTCGTTGCAGATAATTGTGCCATCATCGCAGATGGTATTTTTAGCAACTATCACGATTTGCCGGGTAGCTCATTGCTGATGGGCGCTTTTTTTTATACTATCCAGATGTATGCTGATTTCTCTGGGTATTCAGATATGGCGATTGGGGTATCTAAACTGCTTGGATTTAACATTACACCTAATTTTAACTTTCCTTTTTTTGCCCGGAACATAGCTGATTTTTGGCGTAGATGGCATATCTCACTTACTACCTGGTTAACTGAATATGTGTTCACCCCATTAAGTATAACCTTCCGGGATTTGGGAAAGGCAGGAGTGAGCCTCGCAATCATTATTAATTTTACGCTGGTGGGTATCTGGCATGGAGCCAACTGGACATATGTAGCATTTGGATTCATGCATGGCTGTTATTTTATCCCTTTAATAATTAAGGGAACAATGAATAAGAAGAAACGAGTTGATAAGGAATCCGGGTTTCCCGCACTGGATCATGGTCTGGATATTTTCAAAACCTTTACTCTGGTGATGCTCACATTTGTTGTTTTCAGGGCATCTTCAATCTCAGACGCCCTCCAATATTATAACATCCTGTTTTCACAATCACTATTTTCAACTCCTGTGTTTTTAGAAAAAATTATTATTGTGAAGGCATCGATCTTCATACTCATAATGATGTTAATGGAATGGGTGCAGCGCGAGCAGGAGCATGGATTAGTTTTGGATTATTTTAAGTCACCGGCTCTCAGAGCCAGCGTATACTGTGTGCTTATTTTTATGATTATATGGTTAGGTTCAACCGGGGCTAATCAGTTTATTTATTTCAATTTCTGATATGGAAAAGTTCTTGAAGAAGCTTTCGGTATATCTAATGTTCCCTGTTTTAATTATCAGTATAAACTATTTTGCTGACCCGGCAAATCTTTTTCATGAAGACTATGAATCAAGTATTGCACACAACCTGATGAAGGGGTATAATGTTACCAATGTGTACAACCATAATGAGCGCCTTTTACAGAAAAAATTGATTAAGAATAACCCGCTCTGTCCGGAAGAGATAGCACTGGGCTCCAGCCGGGGGATGCTCCTTAACAAATTTATTTCACAATCTCCTTCTTTCTTTAATAACTCCATGTCGGGATCGGTTTTAGAAGACAATATCGCTATTTATGAACTGTATGAGCAGCGCGGTTGTCCCATAAAGCTGGTGATCATTAGCCTCGATCCATGGATCCTTAACGATAACCATGGTGAGAAAAGATGGAAAAGTCTGGAACCTGAATATAATTCTTTTCTGTCAAAACTTTACACGGAGCGGGAGACTGAAGGCTTTATGTTTTTTAACAACTATGAAAACTACAAACAGCTTTTATCTTTTTCTTACTTTAAAAGTTCAGTGAGATATCTGATTAAAGGAATTGGCAGAAAGGATGCAAAAGCAACGAGATTAGCCGAAAATAATGGGCTCACGCGAATAACCGATGGCTCAGTTACATGGGATGCTCAATACAGGGATGCTCCGCAGGCGGTGGTAGACAGAAGGGCGAATGATATCATTGCTGTAGACCCCATGGAATACCTGGGCAGGTTTGATCATTTATCAGTTCATTACAAAAACCTTCTTATAAATTTTGTATCCTATTTACAACGCAAACAGATTAAAGTCGAATTTTTATTAACACCTTTTCATCCTGTTGTATATTCCAATTTTATGCAAAAAAAACATTACAGGAATGTGCTGGCATCAGAAGAATTTTTTAAAACTCTGGCCAGGGATAAGGGAATTGAAATTTATGGTTCTTTTGATCCCCGTAAAACGGATCTTGTCAGCTCTGACTTTTATGATGGCCTTCATTGTACAGCAGATGGATTAGTTAAAATTATGAATACCCGTATGATCAATAGGTCAAAACCTATAAAGAAGGAGATCTTGTAATTTAACGCCGGATAACCATCACCTAACATATGGTGGCTTTTTATATCCTTAACTCCAGCCCTTCAGTATTATATTCTCAGTAATTTGAACGTCAAAAGCCTTGGCTTATAAGAAATCAACGACTGTATTTAATTAACTTTGTTGTAAGTTCAAATTTATCATTACTATTTTAAGATATGTATCCAGAATATTTAGTTGAACCGATGCGTAAGGAGCTTACGAATGTTGGTTTTGAAGAATTAAAAACAGCTGAAGAAGTTGAAAAAAGTATAACCAAGGAAGGGACAGTATTCGTTGTTGTAAACTCGGTATGCGGATGTGCTGCAGCTAATGCTCGTCCTGCTGCAAGAATTGCTGCAGAAAATGAGAAACATCCTGATAAACTGGTGACTGTTTTTGCCGGAATGGAAAAAGAGGCTGTAGATAAAGTGCGTTCATTTATGATGCCTTATCCGCCATCTTCACCTTCAATGGCTCTTTTTAAAGATGGTAAGTTGGTTCACATGGTAGAGAGGCACCAAATAGAAGGTCGTCCTGCACAAATGATCGCTGATAATCTGATCGGTGCATTTGAGCAATATTGCTAATAATTTTCAGGGTACAGATTTACGAAGTTTTTAATACTTCGTAAATCTATTATACCTCTAGAAATCTTTATTCAGGAGTTTCTCCAGTTCCGTATAGCTGATATTCATTTTAACCCTTCCCTGCTTGGCATAGGAAATCTCGCCTGTTTCTTCAGAGATAATTACGGCTACAGCATCACTCACTTCCGAAATGCCAATCCCGGCACGGTGACGAAGTCCAAATTGAAGGGGCAGTTTGTCATTTTCTGTAAGGGGTAAAATACAGCTTGCACTTTTTATTTTTTTATCAGATATCACCACGGCTCCATCATGCAGCGGACTATGTTTCTGAAATATACTTTCTAATAAACGTTTGGAGATTCTGGAATCAATCAACTCTCCGCTGTTCTGATAGTGCTCATCATCAAAATGCTTCGCAAATACAATCAGAGCCCCTGTACGGCTTTTCTGCATGGTTTTACATGCATCAACGATAGGTTTTATGTGCCTCAGATTATTCTTTTCAATATCCTTTTCGCCAAATGCAAACTTCCACCATGTTTGTCGCTGAAGCGATGCGTTTTTGCCTATGAGAAGCAAAAATCTCCTAATTTCCTGCTGAAAGACAATAACAAGTGCCAAAAAGCCAATACTTACAAATCCGCCGAGTATCTTAGTTAATAATTGCATCTGGGCCTGGCGCACCAGTACAAATACCAGGTATATAATTACCACTCCCAGCAATATATTTACAGCTATTGTTCCTTTAGTTAGGGTGTATATATAGTAAATGATGATGGCGACGAATACGATATCAAGAATATCCAGGAACCGGATATCTAGGAATTTTAGATCAATGTTCTCCATGCATTGCTAAAGTATGAAATTGACCAATGGGATAAAAGTTTTTTATGCAGACTTGAGCTGCGACACCAGCTTAATGGCTTCAACAGCTGGCTTAACATCATGAACACGTAAAATACAAGCTCCTTTCAACAACGCCACAGTGTTAAGAACAGTAGTTCCGTTCAAGGCTTCCTCCGCAGTGATTTCCAATGTTTTCCAGATCATCGATTTCCTTGAAACTCCGGCAAGCAATGGGAATCCTAAAGAATTCAATTCATCCAGATGGTTTAACAGGGCATAATTATGTACATTGTTTTTTGCAAAGCCAAAACCCGGATCAATAATCAGGTTGTTTATGCCTGATTCTTTGGCTTGTTTAATCCTGGCAATAAAATAGTCCACCACTTCTTTAACAACATCAGTATAAAATGCTTCCGATTGCATAGTTTGGGGTGATCCTTTCATATGCATCATAATATACGGAGCGTTAAACTTGGCAACAGTACCTAACATTTTGTTGTCAAGCATGCCTGCCGAAATATCATTGATGATATGCACGCCTTTATCAAGAGCCTCTTTAGCTACTTCTGATCTGAATGTATCAATAGAAATTAAGGTATCAGGGAATCGTTTTAATAACATCTCAATCACGGGCAGCAGTCTTTCCTTTTCTTCGGCTACCGAAATATCTATCGCGCCGGGACGTGAGGAATAAGCGCCTATATCAATAAAATCAGCGCCTTCGGACAGCATTTGCTCTGCCTTGTGCATGGCAGATTCCAGGGTATTGTGTCTCCCGCCATCGTAAAAAGAGTCAGGTGTAAGGTTAAGAATGCCCATAACCCTTGGAGTAGACAGATCGATTGACCGGCTGCCAATATTTAAAGAATAATTCTGATGAAAAACTGTATTTTTATCCCTCATAAAGTAACAAAATACCGATAATTTAAGCGTTAAATCAAATAAAATCACCGTCTTGGCTAATACTACCACAACAGAATACGATGCAGTGATCAGGGTTTGCAAAGACCTGTTCTTGAAGAAGACAGAAGATTATGGAACGGCCTGGCGAATACTACGGCTAACATCAATAACAGACCAGATCTTTATTAAAGCTCAGCGTATCAGAACGCTCGAAGATAAAAAAGTTTCTAAAGTAGGTGAGGGGATCATTCCTGAGTATATCGGAATTGTTAACTATTGTGTTATTGCCATGCTTCAGGCTGAACTGGGTACAGATGCTCCGACAGAAATACCGGTTAAGCAGGTGGAACTTTTATATGATAAGAAAGTTACTGAAACCAAGGAACTGATGTTCGCAAAGAATCATGATTATGGTGAGGCTTGGCGTGATATGAGGATCAGTTCTCTTACAGACCTGATCCTGCAAAAGATTTTTCGGGTAAAGCAAATTGAAGACAATCTGGGACAGACCCAGGTTTCGGAAGGTGTACTGGCCAATTACCAGGATATGCTTAATTATTCAGTTTTTGCGTTGATAAAACTTGGTGTGGCTTCCTGACGTGATATTTTAATTATTATAAATGAGACCGATAAGCAAAAGTAAGTGGTATATCCTGCTAACAGCCAGGGTATTAGTTGGGCTGCTTTTTATATTTTCAGGATTAATTAAGGCGAATGATCCGATAGGATTTGGTTATAAGCTGCAGGAATACTTTGAAGTTTTTCATATCACCTCTCTGCACGATTATGCGACAGCAATTGCCATCGTCCTTTGTACTCTTGAAATCGTATTAGGCGTTTTGTTATTATTGGGATTCTGGTCACGAAAAGTTGCGTGGGGCCTCCTTTTAATTATTTTATTTTTCACCTTCCTCACGTTTTATTCAGCGTATTTCAAAGTTGTAACTTCCTGCGGATGTTTTGGTGATGCCATTCCTTTAACTCCATGGCAGTCTTTCTCCAAGGATCTGATTTTGCTTCTGTTGATTTTGGTTATATTCTTTAACAGAGATCATATACTTCCGTTAATTCAAAATCCCCGGGTTCAGAAGGTCTTACTTATTGTAATAGTAGCTGCTTCGTTATTTTTTGGAGTCTTTACTTATAATTATCTGCCCATAATTGATTTTCTTCCCTATAAAGTGGGTAATAATATTCCTGAACTTATGCGTATCCCTCCAGGGGCTGAGCCGGATGAATATCAGATCACGTATACTCTTAAACATAAAAAAACCGGCGCTACCAAAAAGATGACGGATAAGGAATATCTTAAAACACAGGTGTGGAAAGATGAGAATTGGGAAATCATCGGTGATCCGGAAAATAAGCTCATCAAAAAAGGCTATGAGACAAAGATTAAAGATCTTAAAATAACCGACTCACAGGGGACGGATTACACATCTGAAATTATTGAAAATCCTTACTATAACCTTGTTATTGTTGCCTGGGATCTAAATCATGCAAATACACGTGCGCTGGGGAATTTAAATGCTATTGCCATTAATGCCGCTGAAAACTACAATACCCGTTCGGTTCTTTTAACAGCAAATTCAGCTGAAGACGCAGATGCTTTAAGTGAGAGAATGAAGCTGGTAACCGAAGTTTTTTATGCTGATGCGGTTCCATTAAAGAGCATGGTCCGCTCTAATCCTGGTTTGTTATTATTAAAGAACGGGG
Source organism: Sphingobacteriaceae bacterium (assembly GCA_036402155.1). Classification (GTDB taxonomy): domain Bacteria; phylum Bacteroidota; class Bacteroidia; order Sphingobacteriales; family Sphingobacteriaceae; genus DASWTL01. The sequence goes on from DASWTL010000249.1 coordinate 18,546, forward strand.
TTGTTGTCAACAAATGGCATTTCCATACCATTCCTACTTATAATGAGCTGGAGAAAGAATACCTGATTAAGGATTAGGATGCTTAGATATGCATTAAATAAGCTAATATATGGGATTGCGGTTTTGGCCGGAATTGTGATCATCGTATTCGTCTTATTTAATATCCTGCCGGGTGATCCGGCCCGTATGACCCAGGGCCAGCGTTCAGATGTTCAATCCCTTGAAGCAGTTCGAAAAGAATTTGGTTTAGATAAACCACTATCACAGCAATTTTTGCTCTATGTGAATGATCTTCTTCCGCTTACCACCCATCGTGATGACCCTGTTACGCAAGCCAAATACAGTTATATCAAGCTGTTTAGTGTGGGTAATGATAAGGCTCTGGTTATCAAAAAACCATATTTACGGCGTTCCTACCAAACCAGCAGGGAGGTAATCAGTATACTTTCTGAAACAGTTCCCAATACATTGATCTTAGCGGTCACGGCCATGTTGTTCGCAACAATAGCGGGAATCTTTCTCGGCGTGGTTTCTGCTGTTAACCGCGACACATGGATTGACCGGGCAGCAAATGCCTTTGCTATTTTAGGTATTTCCGCTCCATCGTTTTTTGCGGGAATTATTTTTGCCTGGCTTTTTGGATTTGTTCTGGGAGATATTACCGGGTTGAACATGTCAGGCAGTCTTTACAATTACGATCCGTTTAAAGGAGAGGTAATCACCTTGAAAAATCTTATCCTCCCGATGATTACCCTTGGTTTAAGGCCTCTGGCAATTATTGTACAGCTAACCCGAAGCGCTATGCTGGACGTTTTGAATCAGGATTATATCAGAACGGCAAAAGCAAAAGGATTGAGCAAAAACAGAATTATTTACCGGCATGCATTGAAGAACGCTTTAACTCCGGTGGTTACAGCAATATCCGGTTGGTTTGCATCATTGCTGGCAGGTTCTTTTTTTGTGGAATATATTTTTGGCTATAATGGATTGGGTAAAGCTACCGTTGAAGCTCTTGAGATGTCCGACTTTCCGGTTGTAATGGGTGCAATTTTGTTTATAGCCTTTATTTTTGTGATCATTAATATCATTGTTGACATATTGTATGTTTATTTAGATCCCAGGGTTAAGCTTGTATAATGTTAGGTACGTTATTAAAATATACAGCAGTTGCTGATCAGAAGTATATAGAAGTATTCGGGAATCATTCTGATTACGGGGAGCGAGCATTATTGTTAATCAGTCATATCTTAAATGCGCAAAATATCTGGACATGTCGTATCCTTGGTACAGAACCCCAATATGAGAGATTTCAGGTACACGCTCCAGATCAACTTAGGAGTATCAGTAATAAAAACACAAGCGACCTGAAGCTTATTTTTGATAACAGGCCATTGGATCAGGAAATTCAGTATTCTACTTCTGCGGGAGACGGATATGTAAATACTGTGGAAGAAATTCTGTACCATGTTGTTAATCATTCAACATATCATCGTGGCCAGGTAGCGTTATTGTTGAGGGAGGCTGGGATCGATCCGCCGGTGACAGATCTTGTTTTTTTAAAGAGGAGCGGAGAGCTATGAGAATATTTCTTGTAGGCTTTATGGGAAGCGGAAAAACCACAATGGGAAGAAAGCTGGCGGTTTACCTGGGATACCGGTTTATTGATCTTGATAAAATCCTGGAAGACGCTGCCGGGATGAGTATTGCTGAGTTTTTCAGGCGAAATGGCGAAGAAGATTTCAGGGAATTTGAGAAAAGAATGCTTCAAAGCAGTACTTTCAATGATAATACGGTTGTTGCTACCGGTGGCGGAGCGCCATGTTTTTTTGATAATATGGAGTGGATGAATAAAAATGGTACAACGGTTTATCTGATGGTGCCGCCAAAAGGGCTGGTTGACCGGTTAAAGCATTCTACCGATCGTCCGTTAATAAAAGGCTTGAATGAAGAGGAAATGCTGAAGTTTATTGCCGGTAAGTTGGAAGAACGCGAACCTTTTTATAAGCAAGCCACCTACGTTGTAAATGGAATAGGCCTTACTGCAGAAAAACTCGCAAAAAATATAGGTTTATCTTAGATAGACAGCATCTTCCTGGCCAGGCACATCCAGTACAACATCCACATGTTCTTTTAGAATAGTAGCAAGCTTCAGCCCTGTAAAATCAGTTGACACAGGAAAGATCCTGTGGCTGCGATCTATGAGTACCATGGTCTGAAGTTTTTTTAATGGAACGCTTAAAAATACTCCCAGTCCATAAGCCAGTGTGCGTCCGCTGTTTAATACATCATCTACAATAATAACTACCTTATTAGCAGCTGTTTCTATGGGGATATCAGTTTTGGCATCTAAGAAAGTATTGTCTTTATCCAGCGTGATCATCATCAGGGTTATTTTGATTGATGATATTTTTTCCAGTTTTTCTTTCACCCATTTTGCCAGGGTATATCCGCGGCCTACAATACCTGCCATAATCACCTCTTTCTCTTCAAGGTTCTCTTCAAATATTTGGAAGGCCATCCGGTCTACCTTTTGTCTGATCTGAGTTTGATTAAGTACAATAATTTTCTTGGAAGCCATTTCAGTATTATTTTGCTCTTAAATTACATATTTTCCGCGGTTTCATCCACCCAGGTTATTTTTGATAAGGAAAAAATATAAAATTAGCTCCTTCAGGTACAATTACAAACAGACACATAAATTCATTAGGATTCTTATAGTGCTGGATAAACCGCGCTTTTTTTTCAGAATGAATGATCCCTTTCTCTACAAATTCCTCCAACGTTGAAGCGTGAATGGTCCAGTTGGTGTTCAGTTCATCTTTGTCAAGAATAGGCTCACCCAGTTTTACCTCATGCTGGTGGGCCACAAATATGGGGTGATCAGAAATACCTTCAACCATAATTTCTGTTGCAACTTCTTTTATAGATTCACTATAAAATTTTAAATCTGCCTCAAGGCTCTTTAAAGGGCTTTCTTTCCTGGGGTTTTCTTCTCCGCCGTTACTTTGATTTAACAGATCCTGTAAGTCCATATTCTTTTGGTTTAGCTCATATCAAGCTGAACAATATTCTATTTTAATACCAATAAAGCTATATTTTCTACATGTTGGGTATGCGGAAACATGTCTACCGGTTTTATCCGAACCACATTATATTTTTCATTTAGAAGGGCGATGTCCCGTGCCTGCGTTGCAGCATTACAACTTACATAAACTATTTTAGGCGCTTCCATTTCGAGTAACCGTTCCACAACATCACCATGCATTCCTGCTCTTGGCGGATCGGTAATTACCACATCAGGCTTTCCATGTGTATGTATGAATTCGGGTGTTAGCACATCTTTCATGTCGCCGGCGAAAAATGTGGTATTAAAAACATTGTTTATTGCCGAGTTGATCTTAGCATCATCAATGGCAGTGGGAACATATTCAATACCGATAACCTGACGTACATCCCGGGCTATAAAATTGGCAATAGTGCCAGCGCCTGTGTAAAGATCATAAACTAATTCATCGCCGGTTAAGCCTGCAAATTCCTTGGTCAGCTTATATAATTCATACGCCTGTTTAGAGTTAGTCTGATAAAAAGATTTGGCGCCAATTTTAAACCGGAGATCTCCGCGGCCTTTTTCATCAGGCATTGTCTCAAAAATATGGTCGGGACCAGAGTAAACTAGTATTTCCTGATCAAAAATAGTATCGTTTTTCTTCTGGTTAACAATATATAACAGAGATGTGATCGAAAGAAACCGGTCTTTTAAAAATTCCATTACCTTATGAATCTCCTCGTCAGATGGGTATGCAAATACAACTACGACCATCAGTTCGCCGGTTAAAGCTGTTCTTATGATCAGGTTTCGTAATGCACCTTCATGCCTCCTCAGGTCATAGAATGAAATCTCCTGACTTATGGCAAATTCACGAAGCGCGTTCCTGATTTCATTTGAAGGATCTGCTTGCAGGTGACATTTGCGTATCTCCAGGATCTTGTCAAAACGTAACGGGACATGAAAACCAAGCGTATTCATTTCATGCTCTTCGTTGTTGAGCATGTCGTCATTGGTCAGCCATCGTTTATTTGAAAAGGTGAATTCCAGTTTATTCCTGTAGAAGCGTGTTTCCTGTGAAGCTAAGATCGGTTCACAACCGGAAACATCTATTTTCCCAAGACGGCTGAGTGCGTCGGTAACACTTTTTTGTTTAAACTGCAGTTGAGCTTCATAGGTCATATGCTGCCATTTGCACCCCCCGCAAACACCAAAATGTTCACAGAAAGGATCAGTACGATAGATGGATGGAGTTACAAGCTGATGAACTCTGCCTTCGACGAAGTTTTTCTTCTTTCGCATTAATTCTACATCCACCACATCGCCCGGCACTGCTTTGTCAATGAAAATAACGAGGTCGTCCGATCTTCCCACACCTTTTCCCTCTTCAGCAATATCAAATACCTCAATATTATTAATAAACTTTTTTTCTGCAGGTACCCTTTTCATTAAAGAACTATTTAGAATAGAAGAAGCTGTTAAGTGTTTTTACAATCTTGCGTGTACCAACAGCTTTTTATGGACGGCAAAATTAGCTTTATTTTAGCAGGTATAAAAAGATTAATATAAGACATGAGAAATCCGGACCAATAAAAATTGGGGGAAGATAAGGCGATTGATTATGCTAGAAAAGTCTTAATAAGAATTCAGTAAATCTGCTAAAAGAACTATCTGCACAGTCAAACTGCTCATCGATCAAATTTGAGAAATCAAGAATTTCACGACTCATGATGATGCTGTTTTAGTATAAAGATACGTATTAATATACCAGATTTCAAAATGGTATAGTGAGCTAAATTGAAATTGTGCAATTATTTTATTGCAGCCTTTACCAGGTATGGGAGTATTTCTTTTTGAAAAGAAATGAAGTTTTTACGAACGTCAGAGTCACTCACAGAAGTGAAGGCAAAAGAAAAGACAATGCTTTTACTGGCTTTAATAAGGAAGCCGACCCTTTCGGAATAATGTTCGGCTTTGAAAAGTTTCGCCTGGTTAAACGATTGAATAAGTAATTTTTCCAGGTCATCAGATAAAATTTTCAGAAACTCCTGTGCATTGGTTGATTCGCGTATAAATTCCCATCCAATAAACTCATTGCAGACAGTATAGGTTAAACGGCTTGTTTTTAAGATCAGATTGGATAGATATTCTTCCTGATCAACATTAGCAGGAGGGTTGTTTACAATCTCATGTACGCTAACCTCAATGTAATCCATTAATATAGCGTGCAATACCATCTCCTTACTATCGAAGTATTTGTAAATGGTTGCTTTGGCGATCTTAGCTCTTTTAGCAATTTCATTTACACTGGTTTTATGATAACCATATTTTCTAAAAAGATCCTGAGCGGCCTTTTTGATGCTTTCTTTTATCTTGTCGATCTCCACTATTGGTTAGTTACATGAATTTCTGAATTGTTAGTAATATATACATAATATTGCTTTAACGGCCTTTTTGCCGGATCTTTCATGGGAGTGCCATCATAAAGCGAGAATTTGGCGCCGCTGCATGGGTCTGTTGCCGTAAGGGGCTCGTCAGGAATAACAGCACACTTTTGATCAGAATTTACCGAACTGCAGCGATCAAAGGCAACATAATTATTGTCCGGGCGACGATAAATTATTAAACCCGCTACACCCTTTCCATTTACAAGAAGTACACCGGAAGCAGCCTTAATATTGAACTCCTGTATGGTAACATGATAGTCAACGAAAACATCCGGTATCCGGTCCTCATTATCCTTCTTACATGAAGTAAAAATGATTAAAACAATAATTATGAGGCCTGGGATCTTCATCAGATGAGTTCTGTACCGAATTGTTCCAGGAAGCGCACATCGTTTTCTGAAAATAAGCGGAGATCCTTTATTACATATTTCAGGTTAGTGATCCGCTCAATACCCATTCCAAAAGCAAAACCGGTATATCTTTTACTGTCGATATTGGAATTATCCAGAACGTTGGGATCAACCATGCCGCAGCCCAAAATTTCTACCCATCCGGAGTGTTTGCACATGTTACAGCCTGCACCTTTGCAAATCGTGCATGAGATATCCATTTCTGCAGACGGTTCGGTAAAAGGGAAATAGGAAGGACGAAATCTAACCTTTGTTCCTTCGCCAAACAGTTCCTGGACAAAATAGAACAGGGTTTGCTTCAGATCCGCGAAAGAAACATTTTCATCAATATATAAGCCTTCAACCTGATGAAAGAAACAATGTGCACGTGCAGAAATAGCTTCGTTTCGGTAAACACGGCCCGGCATAATTGACCGGAAAGGCGGTTTGCCGGCTTCCATCATCCTTACCTGGACAGAAGAAGTATGGGTTCGCAAAGCGATATCGCCTTTTTCGCCTCCTTTTTTTATGAAAAAAGTATCCTGCATATCACGCGCCGGATGTTCCTCGGGGAAATTTAATGCAGAGAAATTATGCCAGTCATCCTCAATCTCCGGACCTTCGGCAACTGTAAATCCAAGCTTACTGAAAATCTCGATGATCTCTTTTCTTACCAGAGACAACGGATGCCGTGAGCCGGGGCTAAATCCTTCGCCAGGAAGCGTAAGATCGAGTTCTGAACTTTTACTTTTAACTTCTGCACCGGCAGCCTGCTCTTTTAAGCTTTGATATTTACTTTCTGCGAATTGCTTGAACTCATTTAATATTTTTCCAAGCACTCTTTTTTCTTCGCTTGAAACCGTTTTGAATTCTTCGAAAAGATCCTTGATGATTCCTTTTGTTCCTAAAAAGCGTATCCGGAACGCTTCCAGATCTTCAGCGGTTGAAGGGGCAAAGGAATTTATTTCGTTTGTAAACTGGTCTATTTTATTCTGCATAATGTTAAATTCGGGCAGCCTGAAAGTTAGAATTTTAAACAAAAAGACAACCGGGTGTAAAATTACGGTTTTTCTTGCAACAGTGTTTATGAACCTTTACACTGATTTTAATATCTTTGCATCGCATTTAACGCTGTTTGCAACAGTATCGATGATTTATGACCAGATATCAAACACTTCTTTACTATTCTTATAGTACAATAGATCACGCGGAACAATTTGCCGCAGATCATCTTCAATTTTGCAGATCACTTGGACTTGTTGGGCGGATTATCGTTGCTGAAGAAGGCCTTAATGGCACTGTATCAGGAACTTATGAAGCTTGTAAAACATATATGGAAACGCTTCATAGTGATCCCCGTTTTGCTGCTATCGACTTTAAAATCGATGAAGTTGAAGAACCGTCATTTATAAAAATGCATTGCCGCTATAAGTCGGAGATAGTGCATTCAGGCTTGCGGGATCCCAATATTATCAATCCTCAGAAACGAACCGGAGTTCATTTAGAGCCGAAAGATTTCCTGGAAATGAAGGACCGTGATGATGTAGTGATCCTGGATGTAAGGTCGAATTACGAACATTCACTGGGGAGATTTAAGAATGCGGTGACGCTGGATATTGAAAACTTCCGTGATTTTCCGCAAAAGATAAATGAGCTGGCGAAATACAAAGGCAAAAAAATCCTTACTTACTGTACTGGTGGCATAAAATGCGAAAAAGCATCTGCACTGCTTCTGCACGAGGGATTTAAGGAAGTTTATCAATTACACGGGGGAATAATCAAATACGGAAAAGAAGTAGGTGGAAAAGATTTTGAAGGCAACTGTTACGTTTTTGATAACCGTGTTGCAGTACCGGTAAATTCTGTTAACCCTTTAATCATTTCAGAATGCAGGAATTGTGGTAAAACAACAGCTAAAATGATTAACTGCGCTAACCCTGAATGTAACGAACATTTTACACAATGTGATGAATGCGGAGAAAAGCTTGACGGGGCATGTTCAGAAGTCTGCAAAGCTCATCCGCGGAAAAGGGAGTATGATGGTACAGGATATTATGTAAAAATTCCGCAGCAGGTAAATTTGAATAAAAAGCGACCTACACCAGTTATATAATCAAATATTGCTTTCATGAGGGCTATTTATACGGTGATCATGCTCACCGTTTCAAATATATTTATGACGCTCGCCTTGTATGGCCATCTGAAGTTTAAGGACATGGAATGGTCTAAAAGTTTTGGACTGGTGGCAATTATTCTAATAAGCTGGTTAATTGCGCTGGCAGAGTATGCTTTTCAGGTTCCGGCGAATAAATATGGGTTTAAAGGGAATGGTGGCTCGTTCAGCCTTGTTCAGCTTAAAGTAATTCAGGAAATAATCTCCATTTCGGTTTTCCTTATCTTTACGATACTGTTTTTTAAAAGCGAGAAAATAGCGTGGAACCATATTATTTCATTTATACTGCTTATTCTTGCAGCTTTTTTTGCTTTTAAAAAATAAAAAGAGCTTGGCGGCTTAATTATTTCTTAATTTCAATGAATGAATTTCTTAACGTTCAGATATTTAAATAGATTTAAGCTTTATTTAAATCAATGAAATTCAGACCAATTACATTTCTGTTTCTTTTATTTATCTCTTCATTTGCATACGGGCAAATGCCTGCTGATGACCATTTAAAAAAAGTCATTTCCCAGCTCCAGCAATATCAGGCGGATCGTCCGTATGAAAAAATACACCTTCATCTGGATAAACCGTATTACGCCATTGGCGATAATATCTGGTTCAAAGCGTACGTGGTTCAGGCAGAAAAAAATCAGCCATCCTATCTGAGCAAGATCCTGTATGTAGATCTCATCAATGAAAAAGATTCTATAAAGCAAACCCTGAAGCTCCCCGTGTTTGTCGGGTTAGCATGGGGCGAGTTTAGCCTTAAAGATAGCCTTAAGGAGGGGAATTACCGCATAAGAGCTTATACTAACTGGATGCGGAATTTTGGTGAAGATTACTTTTTTGATAAAACGATCACGATTGGGAATGCTATTACAAACAATATTATTACCGGTGTAAACTATTCATACTCTAAAGATGGCGTTGCGCAAAAAGTAACAGCAGATCTCAGCTATAAGGACATTAATGGAAACGCAGTAGCCGGTAAAGATGTAGTTTATGAGGTTCAATTGGATGCCAAAACGGTGTCTAAAGGTAAGGGGAAGACCGATGGGCAAGGTAATTTAAGTCTGTCTTTTATCAATGACCAGCCTGATGTCCGAAAGTCGGGAATAATAACTACCAGGGTCAGACTGGATGATAAGCGCCAGGTGACCAAAAACTTTCCTGTGAAATCAACAAATAATGATGCTGATGTGCAATTTTTTCCGGAGGGAGGTGATCTGATAGCTGGCCTGGCATCCAAAATTGCATTTAAGGCATCAGGTGCTGACGGGTTGGGTATTCCTATAACGGGCCATGTGATTGACAATAGCGGTAACCGCTTGGGAGAATTTAAATCAGAACATGCCGGAATGGGATTTTTCGCACTTCGTCCTCAAGCCGGAGTCACCTATAAAGCTGTCATAAAATTTGATGACGGAACGGAGAAAAGTTTTGCCCTTCCGGTGGTCCAGCCCAAAGGATATGTTTTATCGGTAAATAATACAGATCAGGAACAACTTCGATTGAGCATCTCGGCCAGTCCGGAGTTTACAGATCAGGAAGTTGTACTTATTGCTCAAAGCAATAACAAGATACATTTTGTTTCAAAAAGCAAGCTAACCGGTACCCGCATCACTTCCAACATCCCTAAAGGCCGGTTCCCGCAAGGCATATTGCATTTAACGCTCTTCACAGCTCAAAATGAACCTGTGGCAGAACGATTGGTTTTCATTAATCACCAGGAACAGCTTAAGATTGATGTAAGCACGCCGGCATCAGAGTTTAAGAAGCGTGAGAAAGTGAAATTGTCATTGAATGTAATAGACAAGGAAAACAAGCCGGTATTTGGCAGCTTTTCTGTGTCTGTGGTTGATGAAACCAAAGTTCCTTATGAAGAAGATAATGAGACCACGATATTATCAAATCTTCTGCTGACCTCCGACCTGAAAGGTTACATCCAATCACCTAATTATTTTTTTACAAATATTGATTCTGCCAAAACAAGACATCTGGATAATTTAATGCTTACTCAGGGTTGGAGACGGTTTGCATGGAGGGATGTATTGGGTAATTCCAATTCTTCGCTGGTTTACTCGCCGGAGCAAAATATATCTATCAGTGGTAAGGTAACAATCTCTGGCAAGCCTGTAGCAAATGGAAAAGTGTCGTTATTTAACATGAAAGGAAATCCGGTATTAGTTGATACCCTTACAGATGCCGGGGGACGGTTCAGATTTAACAACCTGTATTTTCCCGATAGTGCAAAAGTGGTAATACAAGCCCGAACTGCTAAGGATCGTAAATTTGTAAATATTGAAATGGATCAAATACCAGCTCCATTGATTACCAGAAACAAAAATTCTCCTGATATAGAAGTAAATATTAATAAAACACTTATTAATTATCTCAAGAACAGCATGAATCAGTTCGATTCGCTTCGTCTTATGGGAAGTGGCAGTATAATGCTCGGCGAGGTTAAAGTTACTGAATCAAAATTGCTGAAAAATTCAGCTAATCTGAATGGTGCCGGCAATGCAGATGCTGTGATTACCGAAGATAAACTTACTCATTGTACGTTCGATCTGGCTCAATGCCTTGAAAGTTTAGTTACCGGGTTGGTCGTAAGAGATGGCCTTCCTTATTTGAACCGGAATCTCACCTCATCTATTATGCTGCCCACTCATATGCTGGTTGTTGTTGACGGGATGGATGTAGAGCCGGATTATCTGTCGTTACTGTATCCTGGTGATGTTGAATCTATTGAAGTATTGAAGAGCGCTATAAATACATCGATATATGGTACAAAAGGAGTTGGTGGCGTATTGATAATAACCATGAAGCGAGGTGATTATGCCTTGCGCAAAAACTCATATACACCGGGTATTATCAACTTTCAGCCGCAAGGATTTAATAAAGTAAGAGAGTTTTATTCACCTAATTATAATGATCCGAAGACAAATGCAACGCTTCCTGACCTGCGCACTACGGTTTATTGGAATCCACAGGTGATTACAAATAAAGAAGGGAATGGAAGTGTCGAATTTTTTAATGCGGATGGTTCCGGAACGTATCGGGTTACTGTTGAAGGAATAAACGAAGCCGGTAATATTGGGAGGAGTGTTTACAGGTATAAGGTGAAATGATAGGCCGACAGGATGTTTAAGAATACCATCAATATGATCTGGAATTTGCCTGGCACCAACTATTATTTCGATTTCAGGTTATTATTAAGTCATGCTTAACATTCTTACTTCATCTCAAATCAGAGAAGCAGATAATCACACTATAAAAAGTAAGTCCATAGCTTCTGTTGATCTGATGGAGGCTGCTGCGATGGCATTTGTTAAGATTTTTAAAGAACAATATCCTGATAAGAATAAATCCATCAGCGTTTATTGCGGTACCGGAAATAATGGAGGAGATGGACTGGCAATAGCCCGGCTGCTGAAAGAGGATGGATATCAACCGGCAGTAAAGATTGCACGGTTTAACCCTAAGTCATCTGCTGATTTTGATACGAATCGGGAACAGTTGACTAAAACACCACTTCTTGTATCAGAAATTTCTAACGCAGATGATATTCAGGAGGAAGCAGATATTATCATTGATGCTTTACTGGGTTCAGGATTAAATAAACCTTTAGCTGGAGAGTGGCAAAAACTGGTTAAGAAAATTAATAGTCTTGAAACAATGGTGGTGTCGGTTGATGTTCCCAGCGGTTTTGCTTCAGAAGGCTTTTTAGAATCTGAAACGGTGCACGCTGATCTGGTGATATCCTTTCAACGGCCCAAGATCAATTTTTTTCTGCCTGAATCCGCTGATGCCATTAAAAAATTCAGAATTGCTGATATCGGGTTGGACGAGCACTTTATCCATTCGTGCGAAACACCCTACCATCTGGTTTCTGAAGAGGATATTCGCCGGCTTATAAAAATGCGGCAGCCATTTTCTCATAAAGGGACTTACGGCCATGCACTGATAATTGCCGGGGCAAGAGAAACCATGGGCGCAGCGCTGCTGTGCTCCGAAGCATGTTTAAATACTGGTGCCGGACTTACAACAGCGTGTATACCTGCATCCGGTTTAACAGCCTTGAATGTGCGTACACCTGAAGTGATGGCGGCTCTGCGGCATGACGATGATTTGCCTGAGTTTGACTGGAATAAATTTACTTCGGTTGCCGTTGGTCCCGGGCTGAATACTACGCCTGAGAGTGAGGCGGTCATGCAAAAAGTGCTAAGAAATTACACAAAACCAATCGTTCTGGATGCGGATGCAATAAATCTATTGTCAAAAGGACCTGATTTACTGGCTAGTATCCCACCTGGCAGCATTCTTACTCCACATGTAAAAGAATTCGACCGCTTATTCGGCCAACATGCCAACTGGTGGCAAAGATTACAAACCGGTAATCACAAAGCAAAAGAGTTAAAATCGGTCATCATTTTAAAAAACAGGTATACATTCATCTTTACCCCGGAAGGCCAGTGCCTGATTAATCCCACAGGTTCTCCGGCAATGGCTACAGGAGGAACCGGAGATGTATTAACCGGGATGATCGTTTCATTGCTGGCGCAGGGATACACTCCGGAGAATGCGGCAAAAATAGGTGTATTTATTCATGGTATGTGCGGTGAAATAGAAGGGGCTCAGTCAATACCTGCAATTGCGCATAGAATTATAGAGCGGATACCGGAAACAATCAGGCAGTTAACCGTAATTTAACGTGCAAATTTCGCAGGATTGTTACAGATCAAACAAATGCTTTTCAGCATGATATGATGAACGTACCAGTGGTCCGCTTTCCACATATTTAAAGCCCATTTTCATCCCTTCCTGTTTGTAAAAGGCAAACTGATCCGGGTGGATCCAGTCAAGCACAGGATGGTGATTTTTAGTAGGCTGTAAGTACTGGCCAAGGGTTAACACATGAACTCCGGCAGATGCCAGATCCTGCATTGTTTCCAATACATCGGACTCTGTTTCACCTAAACCCAGCATAATGCCTGATTTAGTGCGCAGACCAAACTCAGAGATGCGTTTCAGTGCTTCCAGGCTTCGGTCATATTTTGCCTGGATACGTACTTCCCGGGTAAGCCGGCGAACCGTTTCGATGTTATGGGATACCACTTCCGGACGTTCTTCGCAAACGCGGTACAGGTTCTCCCAGATCCCTTTAAAATCCGGAATCAGTGTTTCCATGGTCGTTCCCGGGCTGTCCCGGCGAATAGCCCGTATGGTTTCCGCCCAAATTTCAGAGCCTCCATCTTTCAGATCATCCCGGTCAACTGATGTGATCACGGCATGTTTAACATTCATTAACTTAATGGAGTTTGCTACACGGTTGGGCTCATCCAGATCTACTGCAAGAGGTTTCCCGGTTGCAACAGCACAAAAAGAGCATGAACGGGTGCAAATGTTTCCAAGGATCATGAAGGTTGCTGTTCCGGCGCCCCAGCATTCGCCCATATTAGGGCAATTTCCACTCTCGCAGATGGTATGAAGTTTATGGGTATCTACCAGTCCGCGAACATGTGCATATTCTTTTCCTACAGGAAGTTTAACACGAAGCCAATCTGGCTTGCGCTGCGGCTGGTTTGCTGGGATAACCGGTAACTCGATCATACGGCAAAAATACGGTTTTTGAAGTGAGTTGGTGTACCTGCATATCAGTTTATTGCAATTTATTACAAGCTCAACAAAGTGAAATGTGACAAAACTTAATTTTACTTATTATTTTTGGACCAGGTTAGATAGTTACTCAAACCAATATAAAACACACACCTTATTACATACAGCTCACAACATACAACCCACCACCCATCATGGCTACTTCAGAAATAACATATTTAGGAAATCTTCGTACAGAATCTACTCATATTGCATCAGGTGAAAGGATCACTACAGATGCGCCTGTGGATAATAAGGGAAGAGGTGAAGCTTTTTCTCCAACAGACCTTCTGGCTACCTCTCTTGGGAATTGTATGTTAACTCTTATTGGTATAGCCGCGAACGAGCATGGTTTTAATATTGATGGTACAACCTGCAGCATTACAAAAATTATGGCCCCTGATCCGCGTCGGGTTGTTGAGATTAAGGCGGAGCTGAAATTTCCCGCGAATTCTTACACAGACAAGCAAAAGAAAATTATAGAGCGTGCCGCATTAACGTGTCCGGTTTACCTTAGCCTGCACCCGGATCTTAATAAAAACGTTAGTTTTACTTTTTAGCGAAGTTATCTTACTTCCAGAACTTCATTTACCTCATCAACACTAATGTCGCCATGAGATTGGTTAAGTATACACTCGCCGTCCTTAATAAGCAGTAATTGCGGAGATTCATGGTGAACGTCGAAAAGTTCAGCGATCTGGTGCGACAAATCCCGGTAACTGAGCAGGTCGAGGAAATAAATGGAAGTATCATCAGGTAAATCGTTCCAATCCTGTTCTACCCTGCGTTTGGCCATTAAACTGATGGAACAGCGTGTGCTATGCTTAAATATTATACTGTGTCCAGTGGAGGATTTAATTTCCCTTAGTTGTTCAGCTTGGTTTAATGTTGTCCAATTCATCATTCTTCTTTAAGTATCCGGGGTGTGAATGCATGCTTTACATTCTGCCAGTTACAAAAATGACCATTATAGCTAATATTACAGTAATTGTTAAGTCAGATTTACTGTGCAGGCCTGTTTTGCAAAATATGGTTTAATTCAGCCAGAGATTTCTACCATCCGGTGACACTCTTTTTACCATCTACCGTAAATAGGCATAAATAACATATAGTTTCAATAATGATATGGTATAGTTAAAGTATATCTTATAGGATATACCTTATATATACTTTAACTATACCTTATATATACTTAAATTATACTTTAATCTTGGTTAAGGCAGAAGGTTGGATCAGCCCAAAACAACATGAATATTTATAACTGCACAGTTTAAATATTCAGACTACTGCGTAAAAGTCAGTATGGATTTTAAGGAACTAATAGCCATGCAAACGATTTTTTTGCTGCAAACAACTTCTCCTGAAGCAATTAGTCATGGTAAATTGTAATAAAAAAAGAGGCTGTCTCATTAACAAAAATGGGGCAGCCTCATTTTTTTTCTACAAGTTTTCGATTCCGATGGTTTTGGGGTTTGGGTCGGGATGATTTAATAAAGCAAGCAAAAAAGAGCCTTTTTAAGCTGCTTTTTTCCTGATATTTTGTGCAATTGCCAATAATCCCCATTCGATCTCTACTTTTTGCTTGCCCCGGAGCATGAACCGGCGGAACCCGTGGTTCTGTTTGATGTTAGCAAAGACTGGTTCCACATCAAAGCATCGCTTCTTTCGCTGCCGTATACCTTGTGGGCTATTGAGCAGTTCATGTGCTTTCTGCTTTTGTCTTCTGAGATTTACGTTTACATCGACCACCCTGTTTCCTTTAGATTTATGACAAACCCCGTTTAAGGGGCAGGTGCCGCAATTCTTTGCCTGGTATCGTCGGTAGCTTTGGATAAATCCTGTGCTTGTCCTTCTGTTCAAGTCCCCGATATAATGCATTTGCTGGCCCATCGGGCAGATATAAACGTCTTGCTCTTGATTATAAAAAAGCTTTTCTGAATGGAAAGGATGTTTGCTGTTATAGTTTTCGCTCTGCCCCTTATCAAACATATTATATTTAACAAAAGCTTTAACCGCCTTTTGCTCCAGCAAGGAATAGTTCTCTTCAGATCCATAGCCAGCATCTGCGGTAAGGATTTCAGGTGCATGGCCGAAACTGCTTTCATGCTGCTCCAAATGTGCTGGCAGCGTGTTAGTATCTGTTGGGTTGGGATGAATGGTATAGTTCACAATGAACTGATTGGAAGTAGATATTTGAACATTATAGCCTGGTTTTAACTGGCCATTAAGCATGTGATCCTCTTTCATTCGCATAAACGTGGCATCCGGATCAGTCTTGCTATAACTATTTCTTTCTCCCAAAATGGCCTCCTGCTTTTCGTATTTAGCGATATTTTCAGGAAAGTTTTTGGTTACATACCTCAGTTTGGCCTTCACCTTTTTATCTACCCCATCTTTATTGGCCAGTGCCTGGTTCAGCTTTTCCACAGTGGCTTCCACATTTTGCGTATTTACCGTGGTAAAATCAGGTGGTTCAGGCATCCGGTCCTCATCGGCAGCGATGTTCTGGGCGTAGTTCCAGATATCCTGCAACTGCCTTTTCATCTTCTCTTTATTGGTTTGGATGGACTTCTTCCAGACGAAGGTGTATTTATTGGCATTAGCCTCGATCTTGGTGCCATCGGTATAAATCTCATCGATACTCAACAGACCTTCCTGGGCGAGCAACTGAACCACATCTTCAAATACCTGCCGTAAAGCATGTTTCAGACGCACTCCCCGAAAACGGTTAATGGTATTGTGATCGGGGTAATTCATGGCACTCAGCCACATAAAGTAAATACTTTCCCTGCATACTGCTTCCAGCTTTCTGCTTGAGTAGATATTAGTCACATACCCATAAACCAATACCTTAAGAAGCATCTGAGGGTGATAATTCGAACCGCCCTTAATATGATAGGCCTTAAGAAGTGGTTCCAGGTTGATCTTATTAATCACATCATTTACAATGCGAACAGGATGTTGTTTTGGGATTAAGTCTTCCAGTTTAGGTGGGAGCATCAGAAGCTGATCCTGATAATAAGGCTTGAAAGACGGGTGCTTAGCGGCCATGCTTTATTGCGTTTATTTGATATAAATATATGAAAATCAGATATTTATGAAAAATAAAATATGAAATAAATGCTAAAAATAATTTACTATCCTGCACAAATTATCGGACAGTATAACGCAAAAAAAGAGGCTGTCATCACGATTAATGAGACAGCCTCT
>DASWTL010000250.1:0-15437 GCA_036402155.1 Sphingobacteriaceae bacterium
AAAGGATGGCGTAAGTTTCTATCCGCAGCTGGCGGGAAACATGACTAAAAACCGGCCATGGGTCTTTACGCATTATGAGCCGAATTGGGGCAAATATGTTAGAAAGACCTATGTACATAATAAAGATTGGAAACTGTATGCCACTGGTGAGATCTATAACCTAAGGAATGACCCTGACGAATTAAAACCGCAGACCAAGGCACAATTGAATGCTGCCGCGCTAAAAACAATCAGTGAGTTCGAAAAGGTTATTGCCGAAAAAATGAAAAACTAAATATCCCGGAATATAATACTGAAGCTGTATGAAGAGAATTCGCCTGATCCTATTACTTTCGCTAATATGCCATCATTTAAGTGCGCAGCATAGCTCCATTCCAAAAAAGCCAAACGTTGTCATCATCTTTATGGATGATCTTGGCTTTGGCGACCTGGAAAGTTATGGAGCAGTTGGTTACAAAACACCTCACCTTACCCGAATGGCTGCAAGCGGCAAGCAGTTTAATAGTTTTTATACACCGCAGGCAACTTGTACGGCTTCCCGCGCAGCTTTGCTAACGGGCTGTTATCCTAACCGGATTAATATGTATGGCGCTTTTGGTCCCGGGCAGTCAATAGGGCTTAACCCTGATGAGACCACCCTTGCTGAATTAATGAAGTCGGCCGGCTATAAAACCCGGATGGTAGGCAAGTGGCACCTGGGCAATAATCCCAAATTTCTGCCTACCAAACAAGGCTTTGACGATTATCTGGGTTTACCCTATTCAAATGATATGTGGCCTGTTACTTATGATGGCAAGCCGGCTACCCCGGAGCAAAACAAAAGCAAGTGGCCCAAACTGCCGCTGCTGAAGATCAGGACAGGGCAGGATATTCCGGATACGGTGCAGATTATTAAGAATCTTGACGACCAGGCTACATTAACAACAGTATACACAGAACGGGCCGTTCAGTTTATAAAGGATAACAAAAAGGCTCCATTTTTTCTCTACCTGGCGCATAGTATGCCTCATGTACCTATTGGTGTTTCTGATAAATTTAAGGGGAAAAGCGAACAGGGTTTATTTGGCGACATGATGATGGAGATTGACTGGTCGGTAGGAGAGATTATGAAAACACTCCGGGAGCTTCGGCTGGACAAAAATACACTGGTTATTTTTACTTCTGATAATGGCCCGTGGCTCAATTTCGGAAACCACAACGGTAATACGGGTGGCCTTCGGGAAGGCAAGGGTACAAGCTGGGAAGGTGGTACCAGGGTTCCGGGTATTATGATGTGGCCCGCGGTAATCAGGCCTGGCAGCATCAGCAACCAACTGGCAAGCACAATAGATATTTTTCCGACATTGGCTGAAATTACCGGTGCAAAACTCCCCGGCAGGAAGATTGACGGCATCAGTTTACTTCCGCAGCTGAAAAATGAGAATGTGACTACCCGTGATACTTTCTATTATTATTACCAGAAGAACGATCTTGAGGCGGTTCGGCTGGGACATTGGAAACTGGTTTTTCCGCATGAGTATCGTTCATACGAGGGCGTGATGCCTAACGATAATGGCTTGCCGGGACCGTATGCAAAAGGGATACTGAAAGAACGATTATTATTTGATCTCCGACGAGATCCCGGTGAGCGATATAATGTAATTTCCAAATACCCGGAGATCGTAACGCAGCTTGAAAAAATTGCTGAAAATGCACGAGAGGATCTGGGCGATGATCTTTTGAATAAGCCGGGTAAAAATAGAAGACCCGCCGCGTATGCGGGCAACTAGCATACAAGAGACCGGTTTGGCAGGTTTCCGAAAACCCTGACAATGGTATTTACTGAAATTTACACCTGAAGGTAACCAACTTTTTATGAGCTGGAATACCTTCAGGTTTGCGATAATAGTTTATTATTCAAAGATGTTGTGGTAATTAGCTGTATATCACCTTATTTGATCAAAAACATTAACTGAGGACCAACAAGTATATTCTATAATCAGTCGAGCTCGTAATCAGATAATTCTTTGGTAAGTTTTGTAAAGCCAACTACCTCACCATCATCAGAGTGTAATGCGGTTATTAAGATACTTCCCCAGAAGATCGTACCGTCTTTTCTAACACGTCTTCCAATATGCTTAGCCCTGCCTTCTTTAGTCGCTTGTTCAATCAATTTTTCAGGTAACATTTCCTGTCTGTCTGAAGGAGTATAAAATAACCTGAAGTTTTGACCGATAATTTCTTCCGGTTTGTACCCTTTAATCTTTTCGGCACCCTTATTCCAGGTTAAGATAGTGCCATCCAGATCTATCAAGATTATGGCATAATCTTGAACTTCCTGTATCATTTTTTTGTATAAGATCTCGAGCGTTTTCGTCTTTTCCATATGATTTCCTACTGTCCTGCAAAAATATTAGTACCCGTTAATATTTAATCAGAAAGTTTGAGTTAGTCAGTCTTACGCTCGATAGAACAGGCCACACCTGGAAAGGTTTGAATCTTAACTGCATATCCGGAAATCATGCATCGTCTTATAAAACTAAGGCGCAATCGCTGGCTATATATTCCTTCCTAAGCTCCCATTAGTAAACACCGCGACTGTACTGCTATGAATGGTAGCCCCGCCATTCGCTCATACTGCACAATGCCTTAGCCGCTGAGGCCGGTATCCGCTGCTGTCGGGTTTAAATGGGCAGGCCATCTGGCTAACAGAAGACAGCATGCCGACCCTTTATTTTAATATTACAGCCGTTTTATTTATAAGAAGCACTGCATGCTTTATTTTATTTATCAGAAACTCTCCTGATTATGTATTGTTAAAGGTATATCAAATGCTCTCCCCATGACAGATCAGGAAAACCAGTCTGGAGATACTGAAAATCAGCAAAACCAGGACAACAAAGTAAAGCTTGTAGATGCAAAATACAGCGATGCAGCATCATCAGATCAGCGTGATACTGAAAGAATGTTGGAGGCTGATAAAGCAGCGGCCCCATCATATGAACTTCATACTGAAAATGAAGTCCGGTTAAAGGAAAATGAAGAACCGGAAAATAAAGTAAGCTCAGAAGATCAGGAACAGGTCAAACTAGAGAAGCTGCCGGTAGCAGATCCGGATGAAACAGCCAAATTAGGTGAGGAACTTGGAGGAACTACCAATCTATCTCTCGACCAATTGAAGGAAGAAGGTGGAAGTGCGGGTGAGGAGGATTTTATCCAACCATCATAGTTAGTTCATTCCCTTTATTTAAAGTTATATCCAATTGCCAATCCCGGTATGGGTAAAATTAGCCTGTCCAGATAAATGGCTGACGCATTTGCCCGAAGCATAAATCCGTTTTTTGATTGCAGGCGGTAACCTGCATTCAATGATGCAGCTGCTCCAAGATTCGATGTATAATCTCTGTCTCCAAACTGGACACCTCTGATTTTGGGTCTTAGATTAAAAATCGGGGTAATGCCGATACCCGTTTCAAATCCGCTTCTTCTTTTGCCAATAATATAGTTAAAAGCCAATGGCACCGTAAGATAAGTCCCCGCAATACCGGCACCGGCGCTAATACCAAAGCCGTCATTCCGGTCGGGCTTCAGTCGGATGTCAAAATTTCCGGAAACTCCGATACCATTTCCCAATCCTTCGGCATATACGGTTTTTCTATGTTTTCCGGTTAGTGCAGCCGGTGTGAGATCCTTAGGAGGAGACTTGGATTTGGCCGGGTTGAGATTAAAGCCGTATTCCATTCGTAATGCCAGCTGTCCCGGTCGTTTGATTTCATTCAAATAGTCATGAATGTTGCCCGTCATCTTTTCATAGCGGAGGCTCAGGTCAATTCCTTTTTTTGTTTCCATGCCCATGCCGGCAGCATAAATAAGAGGATACGTATAGGCTTCGCTCTTGGTCCCTATAGCTACGCCCATTTCCGGAGAGAGATAGAAACCTTTACCAGGGAAAACTTTCAAGCCAAGTTTGACAGGAAAATAGGCTATGTTGGTTTCCTCAAAGCCTTTTTTATTCTCAAGAGAATAGTGATTATAACCGGCAGAAAGCAAACCGGAAAGGTTGGCCGATAAACTCTTTTGCAGACGCAAATCTGCACCATATACCCCATCATAGCCATTAGTCAAGGGGATACCGGCGCTTGCTCCAACCCTTAAACGCATTGGTCCGGGATTTTCAGCAGGAGAGTGAGATTTAGAGAAATTCACACCCAATCCAACCCTGAAGGTGTTTCTTTTTCCATTGTAGAAGTCAAAAAAATCACTGTTTATTTGTCGTGTAAAACTGCGCGCATATTTAACTTCCGCAAAAAACAGCCTGTTAATCCGGTACTGAGAGCCTATTTCTCCAGATAAACCTAATTTCTTAAAATTATTCCAATCATCATTTCGATCCACGATGTAATCCAGCTTAGGACCCAATAATACATTCCATTTTTCGATCAGATTATATTTCAAATGGAGTGGTATTTCAATGAAATGATAATCGTCTGTAAAAGAAAACAACAATTCATTTCCTAACTTAAAATTGTTGCTTATCCTGGTGTCAGCAAAAAAACCTCCGTACAATTCTGTGCCCGAGTATCCGCTTTTTGTGCCATCAAGTTCCTTTGCATTAATTTCGCTTTGATTGATGCCGCCTTTAAACCCAAAAGTGGTTTTCTTTGGCTGACTATAAAGTGTAGCGCAGCTAAGTAATAAACCCAGCATAATGGAAGTTTTATAAACACGGCGTAAACTCATTTTTTTTCTATTTAATTAATAAACTTACTCAAAATTTTAATAAAGCTTCTTTCTAAGCATTGATTAAAATTTGAGGGTACCTACCCTGGGCAGGCAGGAGACTGGTTATACCCACGTTCGGGGATCCTACGTTCATGAACGTAAGATCAGCGAGGCTGTCCCGAACAAATCCCGAACACGTTCCCTCAAATTCCAGTATTTATCGGCAACCTTTTTTAAGTAGTTGTTACCCTATAAGCAGCCACCAATGCAAAAGCTGTCACAATCATTGTTGTATAAAAATATTTCACTAGTGTATTATAACGGTTGGCGGAATTTAGCACATGTTTTTCTGAGAAATCAGGCGGATATTTTATTGGAATAACAATAATCTGAAATTGATACACCAGGATAAAGTAATCAAAAATATCCTTGCTTTTAACCATTCGCCAGTACATCTTAGCACGTAACAGGCCAAGGTATACCTGAAAAAACACCATAGGTATCAATAAGATAATAAATAACACATTTAAAGATATTCAATTTTATCCTGGCTACAGCCACGAATTATGATTTACTATGCTTTTCATTATATTCGTTTTTTATGCAGAATGACATATAAAATTCAGCCGGATTAAAATATATAAAGCATGTTAAAACGCACAGTACAGATTGTTCTATTCCTTTATTTCTATTCCAACGTTTTTGCCCAGAACACAGTCTGGAAACCTGTTCAGGGAAAGATCATGTCGACCTGGGCGGAACAGGTGGATCCGGCTAATCCCTTGCCAGAGTATCCACGCCCGCAATTGGTGAGAGAAAATAACTGGCAAAGTTTAAACGGGTTATGGGATTATTCTTTGACCAACCTCGATGTAGAAAGCATCCCGTCAAAGTCTGATGGCCGGATCCTGGTGCCGTTCGCTATTGAATCTGCTCTTTCGGGTGTAGGTGAAACAGTTGGGAAGGATAAACTTCTGTGGTATAAATCGTCTGTCAATCTATCTTCTAAATTACGTAATAAGAAGATTTTACTGCATTTTGGCGCAGTGGACTGGCAGTGTGTTGTGTTTGTGAATGGAAAAAAGGCCGGGGAGCATTCCGGTGGTTTTGATCCGTTCAGCCTGGATATTACCCCCTTTCTACGGAAGGGACATAAGCAGGATATTGCTGTTCGTATATTTGATCCAACAGATGATGGACCACAGCCGATTGGCAAGCAGACCAAAAAGCCCCGGGGAATATGGTATACCCCGGTTACCGGGATCTGGCAGACCGTTTGGCTCGAAGCTGTTCCGGAAACTTTTATCTCCGGTGTTGTGCCCGTTCCCGACATTGACCGGGAGTTGGTGACCGTGAATGTTTCTGTAATGAATAAAAGGCAGGGCGATAAGATCCGTATCACCGCCTGGAACGGCTCTAATCTCGTTGCTGAAGAAATCCGGTCGGATGAGGCAGCTCAGTTAACTGTTAAGAATCCGGAACTATGGAGCCCGTCATCACCATTTCTGTATGAACTGAAAGTATCAGTGATCAGAAATGGAAAAGTGGTTGACCAGGTTAGTTCTTACTTTGCTATGAGGAAGATCAGTATGGCGAAAGATGCTTCCGGCATTCAGCGGATGTTGCTGAACAATCAGTTTGTTTTCCAGTATGGTACGCTGGATCAGGGTTGGTGGCCGGGGGGACTATACACCGCCCCGACTGATGACGCGCTGGCTTTTGATATTGTCAAAACTAAAGAAATGGGCTTTAACATGATCAGGAAGCATATTAAGGTTGAACCCGCACGTTGGTATTACCATTGCGACCGGTTAGGTATGCTGGTATGGCAGGATATGCCCAGCGGCGATATTTATCCTTTTCAATGGGAAAACCGGCCCGGGCAGATTTCCGGTAAACCCTTGGATAAACTGCGGTCTGAGGCCTCGGAAAAATCATACCGGCTGGAATGGGAAAATATCATGAATGCGTTGATGCCTTATCCGTCAATTGTGATGTGGGTGCCTTTTAATGAGGCCTGGGGGCAATTCAAAACGGAGGAGATCACTAAATGGACGATGGATAAAGACCCCTCCAGATTGGTAAACAGTGCCAGCGGAGGGAATTATTTTCCGGTAGGTCACGTTGCCGATCTGCACAATTACCCCGATCCCGCTATGCCTGCGCCTACGGTATTTGGAGATAAGCACATACTGGTTCTGGGTGAATTCGGCGGTCTGGGCCTGCCGATAGAAGGCCATACCTGGATGGAAAAAGGTAACTGGGGATACCAGAGTTTTAAAACCCGCGAAGAAATTCTTGAAAGGTACAAGAAGTTAATCACAGACCTCAAGGGTCTTATTCCGCTTGGGTTATCCGCAGCAGTTTATACGCAAACCACAGATGTTGAAATTGAAACGAATGGTTTAATGACGTATGACAGGAAGGAATTCAAAATGCCGGTGGATCAGTTAAAGGAAATACATAAAGTGTTGTACGAAGCGCCGGTTCAGCGGTAGTCTGCTGAGGGATAGATTTTCATAAAACACCGACAGCGTTTGAACCTGTATCCCGGAACTAGCGCAGCGTAATAAATACCGACCTTCGTTCGGTTGCTTCTAAATTCCGGGTTTTATGCCCCTTGCCGGTAGTGTCATCCATTTGAAGAATATCGCCTGCAATAAAAATACGTTTCTCACCCAGGGAAGTTTCGATTTCAATTTTTCCATCGAGGAGGATTATAAATTGCCTGGCCGGAGCAGTGTGGAAGTCATAATCATATGAAGGTAAGACCTTTCTGAATACCATGCTTTCCACGTTATATCGATCAGAAAGGTATCCGATGGCTCCTGCGGAACTTAGTGGTATTTTGATGTCTTCGAATAGTGAGTCGCCGTGTGAATCAGAGTAAACCCTGGTAATGATAAACTCTTCCATGTCAGGATGGGATGTGGTCAATTAATCTGTTCCATTCAGGGTGCCTTTTAAGAAAGGATTGAGTATATGGGCATAGTGGAACAAGCCTTAATTTATTTTTCTCCAGGTAAATGAGTGTTTTTTCAACCAGCGCTGCTGCAATTCCACGTCCTTCAAGTTCTTCCGGCACCTGGGTATGGATCAGGTAAACGCGATCACCCTTTTTCTTGTAATCGATAAACGATCGTTTGCCTTCTACCCAAAGCTCAAAGTTATGCTGCGCTTTATTGTCAATTAATTCGATCTCTTCGTATTTCATAATATCCCAAATAAAACAAGCTTATTCACCATTGAACACCGCGTAACCTAACTTCTGTGTGTAAGGTTTCTATTGCAGCTATACCTACACCCATGTGGAACATGTGTATCGTCTGCTTTCAGTTTTCGAAATGTTATGCCTTTACATGTATTAATCTAATTTAGCTAATCGTTTAATGATCTCTTCCCTGTGGCCTTCATATTGAGCAGGTAACTTCAATCCGGAACCCAATTCTTCAACAGATTCGTCGATGGCAAAACCGGGATTGTCTGTAGCAATTTCGAATAAAACACCACCAGGTTCTCGGAAATAAAGGGAATAGAAATAATTCCGATCTATCTTTTCGGTGATCTGTAAACCGGCGGCAAGCACTTTCTCTCTGAAATCCATGAGTATCTTGTCGTTTTTAACCCTGAAAGCAACGTGATGTACCGAACCTGCCGCAACATGCCCCACGCTTTCTCCTGCGGCTTCTACCAGGTCAACAATATTGGCGGTTTCTACCGCATCAGTTACAAAGCGATGTCTGTTCACATGGCTTTCTGATAAGTTATATCCGAATATATTGGTCAAAACATCAGCAGTAGGCTGTATTTTATTGGTGGTGATGGTTACGTTGTGAAATCCTTTTACAGCATGTTCTGCAGTTACCTGCTCAGTTTCCCAGGGAAGGCGTTGATCAGGATTCTTTGAAGCAACCAGTTCAAATTTCAAACCATCAGGATCTAAAAAGGTGAGGTATTGCTCGCCGAACTTTTCTGATACCTTATTATAAATCACGTTATGTTGTTCAAAACGGTTAAGCCAAAACTCCAGACTGTTATGCGGAACCGAATACCCTATTTCTGTGACCTGACGGGTTCCGCGTCTGCCGCTTTGCATGCCTTCCCATGGAAAGAAAGTCAGTATTGAACCGGGTGAGCCTGTTTGATCACCGTAATAAAAATGATAAGTATAAGGGTCGTCAAAATTTACGGTTTTCTTCACAAGTCGTAAACCCAAAACCTGGGTGTAAAAATGGTAGTTCCGTTTTGCTTCACCGGCTATCGCTGTAATATGATGAAGTCCTAATATTCTATCTTCCATCGAAATGAGATTTGTTTCTGATTATGGATATAAATTTACTTTATATAAAAGCCCGGGCTCTTGATGTATGATAAGAAGTTATTTTTTCCTGAAAAGGTTGGATTTAATGCGACTTAATGATTCTGGCGTGATACCCAGAAAAGAGGCGATCTCTTGTTGAGGTACCCGTTGCGGAATGGTTGGATAATTTTTTAGAAATTCCAGATACCGTGCTTCTGCCGGATGTGCAACGGTGGCATAGAAGCGACTTTCCAGAACAGAATAGGCACGTTGCATCATAATCCGGAATACGCGTTCCAGCATGGGGATGTCACGAAAAAGCTGCTGCTTACTTTCAAAGTCGATCATCAGCACTTCTGTATCTTCCAGAGTTTCAATAAACAGGTTGGAGGCTTTTTGCTCAGAGAAACTGCCAATATCGCTTATCCACCAGTCTTCTACGGCAAATTGCAGGATCACTTCCTCGCCATCCTGATCGATGTAATATTTTTTTACACAGCCTTTTATAATATATGCTTCAAATTGGCATACCTCGCCCTGTTGTAAAAGCAGGGTTTTCTTTTTAAATGACCGGCGTTTAAGCCTGGAATGAAAGATCTCAAGTTCTGACTCACTAATTGGAGCGCAGCGGCTGATATGCTGGTCTACTTCCTGGAACATGATCAAATATAAGTGATGTTTAGAAAAGAGTTGATTTTGTAAACCATTATCATGCGCTTACATGACCATGGTCATTGTCCGTTCGGGCTCCACAAGGTAGTTTTATGCGCAGAATTAAAAATGAATACCATGCGGACAAATTCAACCATTGAAGGAAAAACAGCGCTCATAACCGGAGCAGGCTCAGGAATTGGAAAGGCTACTGCTGAACTTTTAGCTGAGGAAGGGGCAAATGTCGTAATATCTGATATTAATGAAGCCAATGGTAACAGCGCCGCCGAATCCATCAAACAGAATGGTGGCAAAGCAATTTTTGTAAAGTGCGATTCGTCCAAACCTGAAGATAATGAAGCATTAGTGAGGGAAACAATTAAAGCGTTTGGCTCATTGGATATTGCGGTGAATAATGCAGGTATTGGAGGGCCTTTAGGCGTTACAGGGGAGTATCCTTTAGACGGCTGGCAAAAAGTTATTGATATTAACTTATCAGGAGTTTTCTATGGATTACGCTATCAAATCCCGGCCATGCTCGAAAAAGGCGGGAGCATTATCAATATTGCGTCCATCCTTGGAATGGCTGGAACTAAGCTTTCGCCGGCCTATGTAGCTGCCAAGCATGGTGTAGTAGGCCTTACCAAGGCAGCGGCGTTAGAATACGCTGATAAAAATATCAGGATTAATTCAATAGGTCCCGGATATGTTAAAACGCCATTGGTAATGAATACATTGGATGAAGCTGCAAGAAGTGCATTGGTAGGCCTGCACCCGATAGGGCGTTTGGGTGAGGCCGAAGAAATAGCTGAACTGATACTCTGGCTGGCCTCAGGCAGATCATCCTTTGTTACAGGATCTTATTACGCAATTGATGGGGGGTATTTAGCACAGTAACTATGAATGAAAGTTAATTGCAAGGAAATATTATAGATAACAGAGCTGTCTCACAAGGGCAGCTTTTTTTATAAAAAGTTAATATTTCATTCAGTTTGCGATTTTTTATTTAATTCTGATTTTTTTATTTAATTTAAACTTTTTATCAACTTGTATAGACGTGTTGCAGCGTCCGTAATAGCCTTCAATCTGACATGAAAAAAAAGAATATAACCCGTAGAGATTTGTTAAAAGGTGCTGTGCAGGCAGGATTTGCATCTGCTTTGCTTCCCTTATCCGGTTTTTCAAGTTTTACAACCGGAAAGCGAGGGTTGATCGAGGCTGAAAATAAGAAACCCGGCGCTGCCGATTGGCAACTTACCAGGGTAAGACCTGATGCTCAGGGTTATCGAACGCCTTATATCGAGGGCTATTGTTCAAAGCAAAGCGTTATGGCGGGCGAGTCTCTTGATATTATGGTATCAACCCTGCCAGATACTGAGTTTGAAATTGAGATTTTCAGGACAGGCTATTATAACGGGACAGGAGCCAGGCTCATGAAAAAGCTGGGTCCTTTTAGCGGAAATGAGCAGCCTACTCCTAAACCAGGGCCAAAAAACCTTCATGAATGTAAATGGAAACCCACACTTTCATTAGTTATTCCGGATGATTGGTTGAGTGGGGTTTATCTGGGCCGTCTGACAACTTTACCCGGAAATGATCGGCAACCTTACTGGCAAAGCTATGTTATTTTTATCGTGAAAGATGACCGGCCTGCGGATATTCTTTTTCAGTGTTCAGATAATACATGGCAGGCATATAACCGCTGGCCCAACAATTATTCAGTGTATACTCATCCTAAAGGCAATCAGGGGCCATGGGCTGATGTCAGCTTCGACCGCCCGTATGGACGTCAATCGCAGTATACCGGAATTGTGAATGATCCGCTGTCATTTGGCTCTGGTGAGTTTCTATCGTTCGAACAGCCGCTGGCTTACTTCCTGGAGCAGCACGGATATGATGTGAGTTATTGCTCGAACAGCGATATGATTTCACCGGATCGCGGCCTTAAGTGTAAAACTTTTTTGAGCGTGGGCCATGATGAATACTGGGATATCCGTCAATACAATAGTGTGGTGAAAATGCGTGATGAAGGGGTTAATTTATTATTCTTATCGGGTAATTCCGTATGCTGGGTCAGTCCTTTTCGCGAGAGCAGCAGTGGGCAAGCCAACCGGATCATTTACCGGGGCGGTCCGTATGGGGATCAGAATGATTATGCAGTGGGACGGGAACGTGATAACGGGCCATTTAAAGAAAGAGGCCCGGATGAAGGAATGTTGTTGGGCGTACGAAATATTGAACCCATCAATGGGGGCGGCGACTGGATTGTCACCAAGGCCGATCATTGGATGTTTAAAGGTACCGGAATGAAAAAAGGTGACCGGATCCCCGGGCTTATCGGCTGGGAATATATGGGAGCCCCGGCAGCTATTCCGGGCTTGGAAATTG
Organism: Sphingobacteriaceae bacterium; assembly: GCA_036402155.1. GTDB lineage: Bacteria > Bacteroidota > Bacteroidia > Sphingobacteriales > Sphingobacteriaceae > DASWTL01. The sequence goes on from DASWTL010000250.1 coordinate 12,041, forward strand.
TTGCCGAAGGAACTGCCTATGTTGGAGGGGATAAGCCTCAGCAATGGGCATCTACCATTTACCCGGGACCGAAGAAGAATTTTATCTTCTGCGCTTCAACTATTTTTTGGGCGCAGGCATTAAGCATGCCTCCTGGTCATACACTGCCGTGGTCTCATTACAGTCGGCCGCACGGTCCGGATAAACGGGTACAGCAGATCATGCACAATTTATTGAGGAAAGCAGGTGCTTAGGCAATCCCGAAGGGATTGTGAACAGATCTGAAAAAGTATTAGAATGGTTTAGACATTCTCCTGTAATATTTGCTTAAATGCCCAAATTTGGGATGATTTTTGAATATAGCTAAGTATGTATGTTTTTAGTAAATACCTGAATAATTTTAACGAAACCATGGAATAGTGATGAAGAAATTGAATAATTCTTTAATTATGATATTATGAAAAATTTGTTTGAAGGGTTTGGTGCTCGATATAAAGAATTAAACCCTCAGGTTCAGAAAAAAGCAAAGCAACTTGCAAAGCAATTAATGGTTAACGAAGGCTATGATAAAGATTCGGCTATAAAAGAAGCGATTAAACAAGCGGAACAACGATTTCTTGATTTGGAAGGATAATGCATCAGAAGGTTTTTACCAGCAGCTTATACTGACCCTTAATCAGCGCCTCGTCAGCATTTATAATTTGACACAGTTTTATTCCAAGAACCTTAAAAGCTTTTTGATAAAGATCGCCTAACTTTTCGTCTCCGAGCAGTATGGGTTCAGGAAGACCGATCAGGTCTTTAAGTTCAAAGCCCAAAAATAACCCGCTCAGGTAATCGAAGTTTTGCCCGGGTGTATATTTATTCAATAGTAAATTGGTTCTAACAAGAAAAGCGCTGTGCAGGATGTTATTGCCCGAAGCTCCCTCTGTTACACCTGCTTCAAAAACTGGTCTGTCAAAATCCCGGTTTTCTTTTACTGATAATGATAATATACTTTTTTGTGACAGAAGGTTAAAGAACTCGCCTGTCATATAGGTTTTAAAACCGGTAACCTGATTTTGTTTAATGTAAACATGCTTGGCATGTGTGCCCGGTAAAACTATAATCTGTTCTGTTTCATTATCATTATTCAGACATCCGATTAACTTGGTTTCCTCACCTCTCATAACGTCTTCAGCCGTTTTTACACCAGAAATAATGATCGTATTATGCGGAAAACTTTCAGTTTCTTTCACTATTTCAGTTATCAGATCTGTGCCATTAATTAAAAATGGCGCCTCTTTATAAGGAAGGTTAACCATTCCGATAGTGGAAGATGCCATGCCCGAAATTACCAGGGGGATGTGCTCAGTTTCTATGTGTAAGCGTTGTTTTATATCCTGAATATGGGAGGCGATTAAATTTTTGTAATAAGTATAGCGTCCATATTTTTGGTTGGGCGCTTTTAACCACTCCTGATTAGTATTTGCACAACCGGCGGAGTTGCTGATTTCCGTTACAATACTTAAATCTGCAGTATGTATAAGTCTTAACCTGAATGCCGAGGTTCCCCAGTCGCAACTAAAAAAATATGCCATTATCTGGTTGTTATACGTTCAACTTTGCCAACAAGAAAAATATATGACAATACTCCCATAAGTCCAAGAAGTCCAATAAAAAGCAATGCCGGCTTGAAATTTCCGTCACTGACCAGAAATCCTATTACAATAGGCACAATGATAGATGCGAGGCCGCCAATAAAATTAAATACACCGCCGGTAAGGCCAACCAGGTTTTTTGGGGCAAGCGTGGATACAAAAACCCAGGTAATAGATGCGAATCCATTGCCAAAAAAAGCCAGGCACATAAAGAAGATGATTAAAGGCGTACTTTCAACATAATTCGCACCAATAATGGAAATAGATAATAACAATCCCGTAATTACAGGAGTTTTACGGGCCAGGCCCAGTGAAAATCCTTTTTTTATCATAAAATCTGATAAAAATCCGGAAGAAAGCACTCCAACAAAAGCGGCCAGAAAAGGGGCCGAGGCAAGAAATCCTGATTTTAAAAAATCAAGGCCACGATATTCGACCAGGTATGTGGGAAACCAGGTTAGAAAAAACCATAGTGTAGAGTTTACAGCAAATTGCCCGATGTAAATACCCCATAGTTTGCGGTGTGAAAAAACCCGTTTTAAATTAGACCATTCAAATTTAGATTGACCATTATCTGATCCGCTATTGCCGGCATTAATTAATCCGCCACCTTGCTCAATAAAGTCCAGTTCTGATTGATTTACCTGTGAATGTTTTGATGGATCGCGATAAAACCGGTACCAAATAAATCCCCAGATTATTCCGATAGACCCTGTAACGAAAAATAATCCACGCCACCCAACATAATATTGAATGGCTGCCAGAAGTGGCGTTAAAAATGCAAGGCCTATAAATTGTCCGGATGTATAAGTACCGATCGCAGAGGCTCTTTCATTATCCGGGAACCAACTGGTTACTACCCGGTTGTTTGTTGGAAAAGCCGGTGCTTCGAATGCTCCGGTTGCCAGGCGCAGGCCGAATAATCCGGCAAATCCTCTTGAAAAGCCCTGAAAGAAAGTTGCCAGAGACCAGCTAATAAGGCTTGCCGCATATATTATCCGTGGTCCGAAACGGTCTACCAGAATGCCGCCGGGTATTTGCAGCGCAGCGTAGGTCCAGCCAAATGCAGAAAAGATAAGACCCAGTTCAACGGATGAAAACTTAAGTTCTTCCTTTAAGGCAGAGGCAGCAACAGAGATATTGCTTCGATCCATGTAGTTGATCACCACGTTAATAAATATAAATGCAAGCACGCGGTATCTTATCGTGGTAGGTTTCATTGGTATTATGCTCTGGGCCATCAATTAAATTATCAACTTATTCTCATTAAATATTTACCATCAACTATCAATTACCATTCGGCCACACTGCCATCTGTATGCCTCCAAACGGGATTGTGCCAGTTATGGCCAACTTTCGCCATTTCACGAACATGGTTTTCATTAATCTCAATACCTAAACCCGGCCCATTGGGTATAGAACAATAGCCATCTTTATAATCAAAAACCGACTTATCAACCAGGTAATCAAGCAGATCGCTGCCCTGATTATAGTGTATCCCTAAGCTTTGTTCTTGTATAAACGCGTTGTGGCAGGTTGCATCTACCTGTAAGCAGGCCGCCAATGCAATGGGCCCCAGGGGACAGTGAGGAGCTGCGGCAACATCAAAAGCTTCAGCCATGGATATGATCTTTTTACATTCTGTGATGCCTCCTGCATGAGAAACATCCGGTTGTATGATATCTACAAAACCCTCTTTTAACAGATTTTTGAACTGCCACTTCGAAAACATGCGTTCGCCGGTTGCAATGGGTATGGATACCGTGTTTGCCAGTTCA
>DASWTL010000251.1:0-7845 GCA_036402155.1 Sphingobacteriaceae bacterium
AAAGGATGGCGTAAGTTTCTATCCGCAGCTGGCGGGAAACATGACTAAAAACCGGCCATGGGTCTTTACGCATTATGAGCCGAATTGGGGCAAATATGTTAGAAAGACCTATGTACATAATAAAGATTGGAAACTGTATGCAACCGGCCAGATCTATGATCTCAAAAAAGACCCTGATGAATTGAAACCACTGGTCAAAGGCCAGTTAGATGCTGCCGCACGCAAGACAATCAATGAATTCGAGAAGGTTATCGCCGAAAAAATGAAAAATGATTAAAAGTATAACAATATGAGCGTCAATCCATATAAAACTAGGGTAGGCCGTCCGGTCATTTTTTTCTTATGCTTAATGACGCTTGTTTCCTGTATCGCTAAAACCGGTAGGAGAAACGATATAAAGCCCAATATCATTGTTGTTTTAAGCGATGATGCGGGGTATGCCGACTTCAGTAGTTATGGCGGCAAACAAATTCCGACACCCAATATTGATGCAATAGCGGCCGCTGGTGTCCGGTTTACCAATGCTTACGTTTCCGCTTCCGTTTGTGCGCCTTCGCGGGCAGGATTACTTACGGGGCGGTACCAGCAGCGTTTTGGCTTTGAACACAACCCCTCACGCGAACCCGCATCAGGTTACACTCGCACCGATATGGGGATAGATCCTGCCGAGACAACAATAGGCGACGAGATGAAATCGAACGGCTACCGTACATTAGCCATCGGGAAGTGGCATCAGGGCAGTGAAGAAAAGCATTTTCCTTTAAACAGGGGATTTGATCAATTTTATGGTTTTATTGGCGGACAGCGAAGTTTCTTTCCCTATAAAAAAACACCTCCGCGCGAACAGCAGTTGTATTCCAACCGGCATATCGTTCCTGAAGATAGTATTACTTACCTCACGGATATGTGGACGGATAAAGCTATTTCTTTCATAAAAAACAAAGACGAGAAACCGTTTTTTATCTACCTCGCTTATAACGCTGTACATACACCAAAGGACGCCAGGCAGGAGCTATGGGAGAAGTTCCCTGGCATTTCCGACAGTGGCCGAAGAACTTACGCCGCTATGATGACTTCCCTTGATCTAAACATAGGCCGCCTAACCCATGCATTAAGGGAGAGTGGCCTGGAGGAGAATACGCTTGTTTTTTTTGTGAATGATAATGGAGGTGCTACCAACAATTCATCTGATAATGGCTCCTTACGTGGAATGAAAGGCTCTAAATGGGAGGGTGGTATCCGCGTTCCAATGATGATGAAATGGCCCAAAAAAGTCCCGGGAAATTCAACCTTCACTCATCCTGTAAGCACGCTCGACATACTGCCGACCAGCATAGCCGCATCAAATGGCCGGCAGAAAGGAACTAAAATACTGGATGGCGTAAATCTGCTGCCTTACATCACGAAGCAGAATAAGTCCGTTCCCCATCAAACGTTATTCTGGCGCAGGGGGGGCGCCGCCGCTGTTCGTGACGGAAACTGGAAACTAATCAGAGTAACACCCAACCCGGTTTTATTATTTAATCTCGAAAAAGATCAGTCTGAAACTACAAATCTGGCGTCACAGCATCCTGATAAGGTTAAACAACTGTTGCATAAGCTTTCCGAATGGGAAAAAGAACTTTCAGCGCCGCATTGGGGCAGCAGTTACGCCGACGAGAACCAGATATTGAAACACCGAATGGAGGTGATAGGCCGGGACATGGAAAGAATGTATCCGTAATATCGGCGATCCGGATCCGGCCAGCTTCTGCATTCCTGTCCAGACCGGTTTTTTTTTAAGATTTGTGCGTGCAACATATCCCGTGTTGGATGACTCTGCGTTCCTTCCGGTGGACATCCATGCTCTGCCGAAGCCGTTGCCGATGAATATGCACAATACACGGCGGTCGCCCCCGGCATTCGCCCAGGGTATTTGAAATAAATTTAATAAACGGAACGGAGAAAAAACTTTATATCTGAACAAACAGCATTGTTTTAGAGTAATACTGCTTATTTTTGTTTTGGGCTCTGTTATCAGGAGCTTTAAATCATCTGATAAACCGATCGCCATTGAGAATAATTTGCTGTAACAGGATTAGTGCCGTTTGCATCGTTAAGCTTCTGTTTATTTCTATTTTCCTAATTTTTAATAAACCAGGGTATTCTCAATCGCCTCTGAAGCTTTATACTACAATAACAGAAGAAAAATGGCTTCCTGCAAACAGTGTACGGATTATATTCCAGGATTCGAAGGGGTTTATATGGGTAGGTACCAACTCGGGTTTGTTCAAATACAATTTACATACCGCCACCAATTTTAATCTTACTCAGAAATCCTCTGGTCGTTTGTTAAACAATACGATACATGCCATAGCTGAAGATAGTTATGGAAATATTCTGGTTGGAACCGAAAGCGGACTTGGTGTAATCAACCCGGATACAGGCGAATGTACCATCATGTCATCTACTGATGAGACCATTACCAAAATTATTGCCGGCAAGAATAACCTTTTTTGGATCACTACGGCAAATGGAAGTGTTTACCGAATTATAGCTCAGCCGTTCGGACATTATAAAAGCGATTTAAAGCCATTTGTCACTGTCCGTGAACAAGGAAATGCTATTGAGGCTACCACCATTTTTGAAATGCCCGACGGAACAGTTTTAATTGGTACGGTGAATGGCATATTTAAACTGGATATAACGAAGCAAATGGCGGTTCCCACCAGTTTTAAGAGATCTGTTACAAAGATATTCTCATACGATTACTTGCATCTGTATGTTGGTACTCAACAGGCTGGGCTTTATGTTTTAAACTTTTCAGATAAGAACCGTGATACATTTACCACTCAGCGTGTAAAGTTTGATGAAGGGAACGGTAAAGACGGATATATTGTTGACGTATCCGGCATTAACAAACAGTACATAATCACCGCTACCAGGGATGATATTTTTGCAGCAGAAACAGGTAGTGGGCAGCATTCTTTTAAAAAAATCAGTCCTGCACCTTTACATGGGATGGCGGGGGCTATTACCTATTTATACATAGACCGAACTGCAAATATTTGGCTGGGAAGTACCAGGGGACTGTTTAAAATTAAGCGTCAATCATTATTGTCTAACTATTTTGAAACCGGTGCAGCAAGCGGTAACGTAGTCACTGGTATACTCAATGACGGCCGGGGAAAACTATGGATTGCAACATCTGCAAATGGCTTGCAATTGTATCATCCGGAGCGCAGTATTTTACAAAAACTCAACCTGCCTTATAAAATAAACATTGTCAGAAAAGCTTCCAATGGATCTGTGGTTGCTGTTGCTGATCGGAGTATCATACAGCTATCTGATGAAACCGGGGATTCCCGGCCGCGAGTTAAACATCTGGCCACTACCGAGCCGGACTTGCAGGACATGCTGGAAGTAAGCCCTGGCGAATGGTGGCTTGCCAGTTGGGGAAATGGCTTAACCCGGTACCTGGAAAAAGGGAAAGAAGATTCCCTTGAAGTTTTTCGGAAGCTGAAAAATCAAATGGGAACTGAAGTACATGTGTTTTGTTTGCTTAAAGATAGCCGTCAGCATGTCTGGATCGGAACCCGTGGCAAAGGCATTTACAGGGTTGACCTGGCCACAAATGAAATTAAACATTATTATAAAGACGGAAAGGAACTCAATCGTTCAAATAGAATTTTATGCATTTATGAGGACAGTAAAAAGCGCATTTGGATAGGTACCAGGGGAGACGGCTTACTGTTGTACACTCCGGAAACCGATAAATTCCAAAGCTATGGCCTGAATAACGGATTGCCGTCAAATTCTATTTGTTCGGTTCAGGAAAATAGTTTTGGGGAGATCTGGATATCTACATTAAACGGTATTGCCCGCTACAAGCCCGAGTTCAAGATAGAATTTCAATCTTTTAATGTTGAAGATGGCATGGGTAGCTCAGAGTTCAATTTTAACATTGGAGCTGCAGGCGACTCCGGGGAGGTTTATTTTGCTAACGGCTCTGGTTTCTACTCTTTTAGAAAAAGTAATAATCCGGGTAATATTATTTTCCCTGCAGTAATTACCAATTTTGAAGTGCATTCCACAGGAAAAAGTACAGCCGGCAGTGCTGATCGGGCGAAATTGAATAATCGGCTCTTACTTGAGATTATCTCTAAAGGCAGAATCATATTAGATCATTTTCAGAATAGCTTTGAAATAAGTTTTTCAGCGCTTGACTTTACAAATCCCGAAAAGAACCGCTACCTGTACCGTCTTGTTGGACTTGACAGTACCTGGAAATTCATCCAGGGGGCTAAGGCCACTGTTCCCATTTATGATCTGCCCGCCGGCGAGTATGTATTCGAGCTTTTTAGCTCAAACAGCCAGGGAGAATGGAATGAAAAACCGGTTACCGTTAATATTGTGATCAAACCCTATTTCTGGCTGAGTACGCCGGCTTATATCATTTATACTTTACTCGTTTTAGGCGCAATTGGTGGTGCCTGGTATTCGTGGAGAAACTGGTATAACTTAAGAAAAGAGTTTCAGAAGGAACGGGAATTTGCTCAAAAGCAATCACAGCAAATGGTTTTGTATACCGATTTGTCGCATGAGATTAAAAACCGTTTATCATTAATTCTTGGTCCACTTGAGTTAGCGCTTTCAGACAAGCGGGTAAACCAGGTATTTCTAAATAATCTTTATAATCAGGCTCAGCGGCTTAAACGTCTTACCGACCAGATCCTTAACATCAGGAAAACAGATAGCGGAAACTTTATTTTAAATGTCTCTGAAGAGAATATTGAGCGGTTGATTGAAAGGCTTTATTCTGAATCACAACCCCTGGCCAAGATCAAGGATGTTGACTTCACCTTCAGGCGCATGAAGGAATCAATAATCGGGTGGTGCGATGAGGAGCTGCTTGAAATTATTACCCTTAACTTGCTGGGAAATGCCATTAAGTACGTCAATGTGGCTGGAAAAGTGGAAATCAAAGCCGATACGCAGTACCTGGGTGGCGATGATCGTTCAAGCAAAACCGGCAATGAGGGTAATTATCTGATCCTGAGTATTTTCAATACTGGAGAAGGTATTCCATCAGAAGAGGTTAATAAAGTAACGCAGTTATTTTACAGATCTGCAAATGCACAAGGTAATACTTATGGCGGAGCCGGAGTAGGCCTTAACCTGGTTGCACGTTTAGTTCATCTGCACCATGGCTTTATGGAAATTCTCAGTGAAGCCGGAGAGTCTACCACCGTTACTATACAGCTCCCTATTGATAAATTTAATTATTCAATTTCGGAATTAAAGCCGAACATGATTACTTCACCCATTATCGTTCCTAGAGAGCAAACTATTGAACGGGAACTTTTTATCAGTGAGAAACATAAAGGGGACTCTACTTATCAGCCACGGAAAAGAAAAATTCTGGTTGTTGACGATAAGCCTGAGCTTGCACTTTTAGTAAAAGAATGCCTGCAGTCTGAATTTGATGTTTATATGGTTTACGATGCAAAAAAAGCATTGGAAGTATTAGATGCCATGCGGATTGAGTTAATCATCAGCGACCTGGTTATGCCTGAAATTGATGGATTAACGTTATGTCTTACAGTAAGATCGAATCCGGAGCTCAAAGATATACCCTTTGTGATCCTGACGGGCAGAAATTCGGAAGAGCAAAAATTAATTTGCTTCCGTAATGGGGTAAACGATTTTATAGAAAAACCCTTCAGTGCCGAATTACTCAAATGGAAAGTGAAATCCATCTTAAAACCCCTCAGGGAAATCGATCCTGCGCAGAAAAACATCGTAATTATTACACCGGGAACAGAATTAACTGAATCTCCGGAAGAGGCCTTTATTCAAAAGATTGTAAATACTATAGAGGAAAATCTTGACAAAGATTTTTTAGATGCAGACTTTTTGGCTGAAAAATCATTCATGAGCCGTGCTACTTTTTACAGAAAGATGGAAAGTTTGGTAGGTGAATCTCCTTCTATTTTTATTAGAAAATACAGGCTAAAAAAGTCAGCTAAATTATTGCTCTCGGGCCATTATAATGTTTCGGCAGTTGCACAGAAGGTAGGCTTTAAAGATCCTAAGTATTTTTCAAAATGTTTCCAGAAAGAATTTGGAATGAGTCCATCCGAGTACCTGGAAAAAGAAGATCTCATTAAAAGAGTTGATGAGATAAAGCAGAAATGATTGAATATTAAAGATTAACCTTTTGTTTTAAAGGTCATTAAAACGGGAAACTATGGGTTTAGGATCAACTCCTAAGCCCTCAACGTGCGCAGCAATAGATCCGCCGGTGTCTAATAGCGTAATACCGTTGGAATGTGAAAAACTACCATCTGGCTGTTTTTTATATTTAACATCCAGAAGCATAGACAGTTCACGTACCTGTTCCTCATCACCATGCAATAAAAGCCACTTATCGTTCAGTTTCATCTTTTTTGCAAATTCCTTTAGCTTGTCAGGGGTATCTCTTTCCGAATCAAATGATACCAGCACAAACACCACCTGGTCTTTTTTATCTTCAGGCACTTGTTTTTCAATTTTTTTAAGATCAGCAACTACCCTGGGACATGAAAAATCACATCTGGTAAACATCATGGTCATTACAGGGATTTTGCCTTTTAACTTATTTAATTGAAGTGTATCTCCATGCTGGTTGTGCCATTCCCCTTCTAACTGGTAAAGGGATTCGTCAGCAATCTGCACCTTCTGCTTCGGTGTTGAGGATTTCTCATCCCGATTACCTGAATTACATCCTGATAATAAAAACGCAAGAAATATGGTTAATACTGCAATCAAATATATGTTGAACGACCTTTTCATAAGGAATATTAGTTGAAATCAAGAGCGCACCTGAAGCCGAGGTTGCTGACTGTGTACTTTGCCTTCAGGCTTCCGCGAAAGGCGAAACGCATAAAGGCTGCATAATCTTCCTTGTTTGCTGCGCCAAAAGAGCCTGAAGCGCAAAAGAGATCACGCTGGATAGCCGAATTACTTCTGGAGTCGCTATTCATCACCACACTATTAAAATCATACACCCATTCCCAGATCAATCCATGCATGTCAAAAACATTTAATTTATTCTTAAATGTGGACCCAACGACAGGTAAGGTTGCAGGTGTTGGTTTACTATACCAATCCAGGATAACCTTTTCTACTGGTCTTTTATCATTTACCAAGGGCGTGTTTCCTACAAATTCCCATTCTGAAAGGGTAGGGAGACGTTTATTCTTCCATTTGGAATACGCATTAGCGGCGTACCAGGAAACATTGGTAACCGGACTATGATTAATCTTAGCATCCCCAATGTTATAATCGCCTTTCCAGTGCTTTAGATATCCTGCATCAGCAAATAATTTAGAGATCTTTGATTTACTCCATTTTGGGTTCGCTTTAACGAATTCAAGGTATTCCGCATTCGTTACCGCCCTGGTATCAAGATAAAAGGGCTTGACCTTCATGGTCTTCCCGGCCTTGTTCTCAAAAAACATGGAATATTGCCCGCCGGGAATTTTGACCATTCCCGCTGGTGCAGGATTTTTTGTGGAATTATTTCCGGTTACTGTTGCTACTGGAAGTGCAAAAAGCAATACGAATGCTATCAAAAAGCGGTTTTTCAAAATTCCCATTTTGTAAATTTATAGCAGCTCCTAACTGCCATGAGCTATCATGACAGTTAAAAGCTGCTATTATTGTGTCTTTTTTGAATTGCAGCTTATTTTCTTACCTGGCAGACTTAACCTCTGATGCATTAACCAGATCGCCTTTATTGCCCCAGCTGTTTCTTACATAGGTTAAAATACTGGCAATTTCATCATCAGTTAACTGCATTTGTGGCATTACACCATCATATTC
>DASWTL010000252.1:0-9597 GCA_036402155.1 Sphingobacteriaceae bacterium
TTCACAACCGGAAGCGGCATTCGGATATCCTCCGGCAGCACCAAAACACGGTAATTCATACCATCCGGAAGCACAATGCGCCCATTTTTTGTGGAAACCCGTGTTAGGAGCACCTCTTCATTACAAACATCGTAATCATAGCCCTGTCCTAATTGCGGATCCGTGTGTTTTTGTTCAACCAGGTTAGGCGCAATGTCACCATTATAAAAAAGCACATCCGCAACAAATTTGCCGGATTGCAGCAGGTACTGGCAACGAGCCACATAATCGAAAAAAGCACCCGACTTTTCCCACCAGGTAACATTGGGGTTAAAATGTGTACCGGCGCCATACTCGTACCCCGGCTTCCCATCCTGCGGACGGCTGGCGGTAGATGTATGGATGGCAATGCGGTTAATCCCTTCGCAAAATGCACGGTCTAAAGCCTGCTTGAGTGATCCCGGATAATCCAGCCAATGCCTGAAGCTGGTAAACGCTTCTGCAGATGCCGTTTTCCGGCCATAAATATGAGCCGCTGACGCAACCATTTTGGTTACCTTATTTTGTTGAAAATCAAGGCGTGAAACGCCATAGGATTTGTCGGGTGTTAAGTTAGACTGATCTTCATGCTTCGGAGCAAGCCAAAACTCGCCCATCGGCATATCGCTGCGGCCCAGATTCTTTAATCCATCCATACAAATAGTACCCGAACGGCTCGGACCTGCTGATTCGTTTTGTACCAGCACCCCCTGCTCATGGCATAGCTCCGCAAACCGTTTGTAATGCTCATCAGCCATGCAATCAGCTATGGTTTTACGATAATCATTTAAAAAGCGGTCTGAGATTTCTGCACTGCCGATAATATATCCCGACAAGACCGGTAAATATGGTGTAGCATCATATTTTCGGTACTGCCTAAATTTTTCCAGGATCCTAGGTGTCCAGTTAGGAAACCCATCTTCAAAGCTATCGTCACAGAAATACTGTGGTTTCGCACCTACTTTTGCAGCCTCTTCCAGAAATACTTTTCCAAGTACCGCCATCTGTATTTCCACCCCTTTACGATCAAACCAGTCAACAGATAAGCCATCGGCTTCAGGCTGTGCGATCATCAGGCGCGAACCAGTCATACGATGTCCGGTACGAATAATCGTCCAGTTACCCGGCGGCACATCCCATTCTAAATAACCCTCTTTCGTGACTTTTGATGTCAGATCAATGACCTTTGATAATGGAATTGGCTGATCCTGCGGTTCATTTTTCCATGGTTTGCGGGTGGGTTCCATAATACTGGTTGCCAGTGAAAAATTGCTGGCATCTTTCCGGTTCACCTTAGCCGTTAGAACTTCCGCCCGGTCGTCATTGATCCTGCTGTTTTTGGGATCAGGGTTAAACACTGCCACTATTGCAGTATCCCTGTAATCAAGCTTTTCCAGAGGTAAATCAATATATTCTTTATATCCGGGAGGATTGAAAACCTTATCGTAACCTGCCCGGTTTCCCGGTAGGGGTAAGTTCCCTGAGAATTTTCCTGGCCCTTCCAGGTGTAATTCTGACTGAAGGTACCAACGTCCGGAATTTTCTGGCTTTATCCATGGACCTCCCATACACCATCCTGAACTCAGATTGATCCCAACCGCTATTTTCAGACGTTTGGCTTCTTTCATGGCATGGCGATATAATGCTTTCCACTCATCCGAAAGGAATTTAACTCCCTGTGGAAACGGAACACCACCCAAACCACCTGACGAGTTGACTAATAAAACAGCTCCCATGCCTTTAGCACGAAATTCTTCTAAATCCCTGGTTATTCCTTCTTCATTTATCAACCCGTTAAACCACCACCAATAGCAAGAGGATTTACTCGAATCGGGAGGTGAAATGAAGTTTTTAAGCAATGAATTTTCAGCCAATGCCAGCTCACCACTCAATTCTGTATCTAATATGGCAGCATTGCCCTGAACCTTTAATAAAGCAAGACTGGCTGTTGTTAGTGATCCTATCCTGATAAATCCCCTTCTGTCTAATTTCATATTCACCTCGAACTGATAGTATACTCAAATTCGTAAGTCCCTGAACCGAGCGTAAGTTCTATATCCTTGTCTGGACCGGAATTAACTGTAATATCCTTTACTTTAGATAGAGTTGTTCCGCTCTCGGTAACTTCAGCTGACGCTGATTTTGGCAAAACTACTTTTGCAGTAGTGTTTGGGGGCACTTCCACTTCAAGACTCATTCTATTGCCATCGAGTTTCCATGATGAGCTCAGTTTGCCATAAAGTGTTTCAAGATCGGCGGCAGCAGAAGTTAATCCTCCACCGGGTTGAGGTGCAATAGAAATTTGTTTATATCCCGGCTTACTTTGAGCAATGCCACCAATAGTGCGGTACATCCAGTCGCCGATTGCGCCATAAGCATAATGGTTAAAAGAATTCATTGAGGTGGCCTGAAAGCTGCCATCCGGTTTAATTCCATCCCATCTTTCCCAAATTGTTGTTGCTCCTTTCTTAACAGGATACAGCCAGGATGGATATGTTTCCTGCATAAGCAGCTTATAAGCCACATCGGTATAACCATATCTTGTTAATACATGACATATATAAGGGGTGCCCAGAAATCCGGTGGTAATGTGATCCTTGTATGATTTAATATTTTCAACCAATCGAACAGCAGCCTGCTTGCGACTGCTTTCAGGAAGAAGATCAAAATACAACGCCAGAACATAAGCCGTTTGGGAGCTGGAAACTAATCTGCCGCTTGGAGTTACATATTCTTTATTAAAAGCATCCTTTACATCACTTAAGAGAGCAGTGTATTTTGACACATCCTCAGTCCGTCCTAAAATATTTGCCGCATTGATCACATTTTGTGTTGATGCGGCGTAAAAAGCCTGCGCAATCAAATGTTTATCGGTAAGAGCTGCCTTTCCGTCACGGTCATCGGCCATGGTATAAAACAACCAGTCGCCGTAATGAGATCCGTTGTTCCATAAATTATTCTTGCTGACACTACTGATGTAATCAACCCATTTTTTCATACTCTCATACTGACGACTAAGCAGGCTCTTATCGCCATAAGCCTCATAAAAATTCCACGGAATAATTGTTCCGACATCAGCCCACCCGGCAGAACCGTCGTTAGCACGTTTTTGAGTAACCGGGATAACTGCAGGGATACGACCGTCGGCATATTGATCAGCCTTAACATCCTGTAGCCATTTTGTAAAAAAAGAGGCTACATTCATGTTGTAAGCAGCAGTATTGAAAAACACCTGCGCATCCCCGGTCCAGCCCAAACGTTCATCCCGCTGAGGGCAATCGGTAGGTATATCAACAAAGTTCCCTTTCTGTCCCCACTGAATATTGTGCTGAAGCTGATTTAAAAGACTATGAGAACTTGTAAAATCTCCGGTAGGCTGCATATCAGAATAAATAGCAACAGCTGTAAAATTTTCAGTGTCCATTTTTTCTGCCTGTCCTACAATTTTTATAAAACGAAATCCCTGAAAGGTAAAATGAGGCTCCAAAACCTGAGACATGCCATTTAACACATAAATATTCTCCTGTTTGGCTGAACGAAGGTTTTCAGTATAAAAGTTACCTGAGCTATCCAGAACTTCAGCATGATAGATTTTAATCGTATCTCCTGACTTCCCTTTTACTTTCAACTGTACCCACCCTACCAGGTTTTGCCCGAAATCAATTACCTTTTCTCCTTTTGGTGTTGTAATAAATTTCACAGGCTTAAACTCTTCATGTTTAATAACAGGCGGTCCCTCCTGCGCAACGATATTATCCATTGAGTAATTTACAACCCTAACTGGTTGCCAGTTCTTTATAGATTCGTCAGAGAGGATCGTCTTATCCAACCTTGAATCAAAAGTTTCTCCGTTATATATGTCGGATGATCGTATAGGACTATCGAAAGATGATCGCCAGCTATTATCGGATACGATAACCTGTTTGGTTCCATCATTATGAGTAATTTCAAGCTGGTACAACAAACCTGGCTCTTTACCGAAAAAATTACGCTTATTAGTCCATTGCAAATTTCCCCGATACCAGCCATCTCCAACAGAAACCACCGTAGAGTTACTACCCTGTTTCAGCATTTCGGTAACATCATATACCTGGTATTGCAACCTGTTTTCATAACTGGTCCAACCTGGTGTAAGCAAATGATTGCTAACTTTTGCCCCGTTTAGTTTTGCTTCATAAAGACCATGAGCAGTAATGTATAATCTTGCTGATTTAATAGGTGATGAAATCTTAAAAGCTTTAAAAAACATCGGTACGGGAACTACTTTTCCATCGGTAACCTGGTTTGCTTCTATCCATTTAGCCGACCAGTCGGATTTATTTAACCCGGTTTCCCAGAAATTAACCTTACTCCATGCAGAGGCGTTCCCTTTATTATCCCAGACCTTAACCTGCCAGAAATACCGCTGTCCTGATTTCGTATCGGATACTGGAAAACTGATATGTGTTGATTGATCTGTATTTACCTTTCCGGAATCCCAAATAAGATTTTTTCCCCTTTTCAGGTCCGCCTGATCGGTTGCAACCCTTAGCTGATATGCCTTTTGTATAACATTTCTCTCTTTTGATGCTATTTTCCAGCTGAAACCAGAATTCAATGTACCAATGCCAATTGGGTTGATTTTGTAATCGCAGGTTAAGTCAGTTACGGTTAATTTTTGAGATAATGCTAAAAAGGAGTGGGTACTAAAAATCAGTAATACTAGAAGTTGTTTCATATTTCAAGCAGGTTGATCACAAACAATTTTTTTGAGAATCATACTATCGGGATCGGTCTTATAAAGCCAGATCGATTATTTCAAGCCTTTAGTGTTCGCGTTTAAACATTTTTCCGCGCTGCCCCATATTGGTGCCGTTTACAGGAAGAACGTTATTTTCACTTGCCCACCTGTTCCACATCGCCTCCAGCTCCTTTACTTTTGCAGGAAACTTTGAAGCTAAGTTGTTAAGCTCCGTTTTATCTTCCGCCAGATTATAAAGTTCCCACGGCCCGATGTAGGGAGCCTTGTCTGAACCTTTTGATACCATTTTCCAATCCTTAACCCGTATAGCGCGGTTACCCTCGTGCTCCCAATATAAGTTACGTCCTGCCAATGTCTTGCCCTCAAAGGCTGGTAATAAACTTGTACCATTAAGCGGATGAATGGTATGACCTTTATAACTTGATGGATATTTCGTGCCTGCCGCCTCAAGAAATGTTGGCATCAGGTCGATCATATGCGCAGGGGAATTATTCAGAACAGACCCGTTAGCGGCTGTATGACCCGGCCAGCTGACAATGAACGGGGTATGGATCCCCCCTTCGTGAACTCTTGTTTTATATAGTCTGAACGGTGTATTACTTAGATTGGCCCAGTTGCCGCGATAACTCTCAAAACTCTCATCGGTACCCAGTTTATCCAGAGAGACCGCTGACCGGCTAACATATTCAGCACAACCTCCATTATCAGCCATAAAAATTACCATGGTATTATCAGTGAGGCCATTCTTTCTCAGAACATCGGTAATTTTACCAATTCCCTGATCCATACAATCTATTTGGGCAGCATAAACAGCCATTCGTTTTACCCAAACAGCTCTTTCACTCACCGGTATGTCTTTCCATGCCGGAACTGAATCTTCACGACTGCTTAACCTATCAGATTTGTCCAAAATGCCTAAACGAAGCTGTTTTTTATACCTTTCTTCCCGCAGCTTGTCCCATCCGGCCTCATATAATTTCATGTATTTTTTAATATCCTCTTCTTTGGCATGAAGCGGCCTGTGTGGCGCGGTATAAGCCACATAAAGAAAAAACGGATCTTTTTTGCTTTTGTCTATGAATGCAACCGCCGAATCTGTAATGGCATCTGTGAGATAAAATCCTTCTTTTGCCGTTATTCGATCATTGCCGGTGGTTAATGTTTTAGGTGTAAAATAACTTCCAGATCCCTGGAGTATGCCAAAGTATCCATCGAATCCTCTTTGCAAAGGCCAGTTTTCCTGCGATCCTTTCGGCTTTATATTTGAACAGACATGCCATTTACCACTAACATAACTTGAATAACCTGACGGCTTTAACGCCTCAGCCACTGTTACACAGTTCTTGTTTAAATCTCCTCTATAACCCGGTACATTCTGATCATAACCAGTCATATATCCCATTCCGGCATTATGCGCATAAAGCCCGGTTAATAATGATGCTCTTGTTGGGCAGCACCGACCTGTATTATAAAATTGTTTAAATCTCACGCCATTATCTGCCAGCCGGTCAATATTGGGTGTTGAAATTTCTGAGCCATAACAGCCAACATCCGAAAAGCCCATATCATCCGCCATGATGACAACAATGTTAGGTTTGGGAAGCTTCTGACTATAGACTAAATTCTGGAAAAAGAGGATGAGAGCTAATACGACGATTGATTTTATGTTATTCATTTGAAGTATGATGAAATAATTAAGTTATTTTAAGCAATGCAAATGTTTATGAATATAGTATTTGCTTATGGTTTATACAACTCTACATAACATAATACAACATGCTGTTTATCAGCACATTAATTTTAATAAACCTATCCACACTCGTTTATAAAAAGTAATTCAAACCTTGTATCACAGGATTTACTACCATCTCGATATTTAATTTTATTTCAATTTATTACTTTTCAAAACTATTTTAAGCTAAAGTAAAATAATTCGCGACCTGTACTGTCATGATAGGTAATAAAAAAGTGTAAAGTAATCTTTACAATATTAGCTTTTTAAGCTATCGGCATAAGCTATTCATCATATTTTCCATCATTTATCTATAAATTCGAGGTATTAGCTCTAAACTCTTAAATCAGTATGAGAAAAGAGGTCATTAAACAGGTTTTTGGCTGGGATGTTATCAATTGGTCAAAGGCTATTCAGTTTTGGGAAAAACATGTCTCCATTTCAGATAAGGAATATGAATGCCTTGAATTAGGGTCAAGTTATGGCGGACTTTCCTTATGGTTAGCCTTAAACAAGAATAATGTGTTATGCACAGATATTAACGGACCTGAAAAAGCGGCCGGCGAAATTCATAAACGATACCATTGCGAGACCAGAATAACCTACGATGCCCTTGACGCTACAAATATTCCATATGAAAATCATTTCGATCTGGTCATTTTCAAATCAATTTTAGGAGGAATAAGCAGCAATAATCAAAACCAAAACAAAGCGAAAACTATCAATGAAATTTATAAGGCCCTGAAACCGGGTGGCAGGTTATTGTTTGCTGAAAACCTGGAATCGACGATACTTCATAAAATACTGCGGAAACGGTATGGAACATCCTGGTGGAACTACCTAAAGATCAATGAAATAGATGAAATATTCGCCTCTTATTCTAAAATTTCATATACTACAGCCGGCTTTTTAGGATGTTTTGGAAGAAATGAAAAACAACGAAATCTGTTAGGAAAGGTAGACCGGGTAATCGAAAAAATGATCCCAAAAAAAAGCCGTTACATTTTAATAGGTGTAGCAATTAAATAATGCCGCTACTATTAGATAAACCCGGTTTATAAAGCTACTGTGAGCAGAAAAAATGTTTTTTTTACTGCAAATACACTATGCGGAATATTTTTATGAAGAGCCAGCATCTTCCCTTTCTGAAGTTCTGTAACTTGGGTTTCAGTGGTGAATTTGATATAACCCTCCAGAACCTGCACACTGATAATTCCATTTGCCGTATGTGTTTTTAACTCGGCACCTTCATGCAGCCCCACCAAAACGATCCGCATGGTGTCTGATTTGAATATAGTTACAGAATTCCTATCGCCGGTTTCCCAGGCAGGTTCACTTTGTATTTGCTTAATGTATTGATCAAGATCCATTTCAACTAATGAAGCATCCAGGATACGATCTCCTTCAGGCCGCAGGGGCGTAGCATGATTTGATTTATTTTCCATTTCTTTTATATCAATATAAAAACTGAACCTAACCTATAAGGTATGCTAACCCATTTGTTACCGGATCACAGAGGTCTTCAATCTTCTTTTCATTAAACAGCTTCTCAATTAAATCACGTGCTACCTTATATTCATTATGAATGGGACATGGATGAGAAGCTGAGCACTGACTGAGGCCTAAGCCACATTCCTTAAAAGCCTGTTTCCCTTCTATTGTTTCAACAATATTGCTGATTGATTGCTTGCGTTGTTGTTCATTAATAAAAAACCCTCCGGAAGGTCCTTTGACACTGTTTATCAGGCCCTGCCGGGCTAATGTTTGCAGAATTTTTCCAACAGTGTGTTCACTTGCATTAATATGTTCTGCAATTTCCTTTATTCCCGATTTATCACTCTGCGTACTTTTGGATGCCAGGTAAATCACTGCTTTAATCGCTGTTTTACAAGTGTAGCTTAACATATCTTAACTGTTTAAGAATTTTTGCCCTTCAGGAGAAATAAAGTCCGGGCTCCAGGGCGGATCGAAAGTAAGCGTTACATTGATCTTGTAATCTTTAAATGCTTGTGTTAGCGACTGGGTAACATCGCTTGTAATACTTTCCCCCATCGGACAAAATTGTGTTGTGAGGGTCATAACGGTTTCAATAAGCTTCTTATCCTCATCAAAATTGATCCCGTAAATCAGTCCGAGATCCACTACATTTAATCCTATTTCAGGATCATAAACTTCATACAGCCCGGCAAGCGCCACACTGCATTTTATATTGTTATTGGTTATTACTTCCATTATTTTTCAGGTTGATGAAATAAAGTCTTAGAAACATTCATTACATAAAATACCGCAGATCCAAGTAAAGAGCCCGCCCCGCCTTTTAACAAAATATCATTCAGGAAAATAATTCCAAAAAGAAACAGCAAAAAACCTGACAGGTAAAGTACAGCCATGATATCGAACAGCCTTTCGCTGAATAGTTCTTTAGGAGCAGGGGTTTTCCCCAATGCCCGGGTATGATACACTTTATTCCAGACAATAAAGGGAAGTGTTTTAAATGTCATACCCAGTATAATAGCTGTTATCCAGCCAAAGAAAATGCAAAAGCCATATAACAAAACAATGTTTGCACGATCTTCTGAGGATACAAAATAGATCACCACCAGTAAACTCAGTAAAGGAAGAAATAATAAAGCCACCGATAACAATGAAACTTTCATTTGTTCATCTACCTGTTTGCGAATACGCACCCGGTATGCTTTATAACAGTAATTCCCGAACAATATTAATCCACCTAACCCCAATAAAGAAGGAATATAGAATAGCAGGCTTTCGGCATGTAAAACCTTTAGCACAATAAAGCCGCATAACGCTGTGTTAATTAGCGCAAAAATCAGCCAGAGCCGTTGGTTATTGGTATATTTTGAAATTAAAAACATGGGGATCAGCCTGGAACCAACTCCCAGAACCAGTAACAAGAACCATCCTGCCACACCCATATGGGCATGAATGGATAAATACTCAACTGAACTGGCAGGTAAAAATGAAGTTCTAAAATTAAACACCAGCAGCAACCCAAAAAAAGTGGTAGCAAATAACCATACTGAAGCCGTTGCAATAAACCAGGCGTGAACGTTATTTTCCTTGCTTTCCAGTATGCTCTTAAAAA
>DASWTL010000253.1:0-3566 GCA_036402155.1 Sphingobacteriaceae bacterium
TGATAATACCTTCCAAACTGGCTTATGGCAGAAATGGTTCCGGTGTTATTCCTGGAAATGCCTCCTTAGATTATACGGTGCATGTATTAAATGAGCCCGGTATTCCTGCATATGATGATATCAGTATTCAGAAACATTTGCAGGCCAACTCATTAACAGGTTTTACAAAAACCTCGTCAGGGATTTACTATAAAATAACCACACCAGGCACAGGGAGTCCGATTACGTTGGATTCTACACTTACTATTGAGTGTACAGGAAAGTTTTTAAACGGAGCTATCTTTCAGCCTAATGTGCCTTTTTCGATGAAGCTGAGCGGCGCTATAAAGGGATGGCAGGAAGTGGTACCTTTATTAAAGGAAGGCGGTGCAATGCGTCTTATTCTGCCATCGGCTTCCGGATATGGTCAGTTTGGTCAGGTCGATTCACAGGGTCAAGTGTCTATACCGCCTGTTTCTTGTCTTGATTTTGACTTAAAAATAACCGAAGTCAAGCCTTAACGGGTAGTTAGGTTCGCAGGGCGATTTTATACGTGTTAATAGCCCGTTCCCTTGCGAATTTATGATCAACAATGGGCGCAGGGTAACTAAAAGGATCATCAATTTCGGGTACCCATTTCCGGATGTATTTTAATTCCGGATCGAATCGTTTGGTTTGCAATTCGGGATTAAAAATACGAAAATAGGGTACGGCATCATTGCCTGAGCCTGCAGCCCATTGCCATCCGCCTACATTGCTGGCCTGTTCATAATCAAGCAGCTTCCCTGCAAAATATGCTTCACCCCAGCGCCAGTCAATAAGCAGATGCTTTGTCAGAAAACTGGCTGTAATCATTCTTACCCGGTTATGCATAAAACCTGTTGCATTTAGTTCCCGCATGCCGGCATCCACAAGCGGATATCCCGTTTTTCCTTCACACCATGCTCGAAATTCTTTCTCATTATTCCGCCATGGAATATGATCATACTCCACTTTAAAAGCACGGTCAACAATATGTGGAAAGTGCCACAAGATCATGGCATAAAACTCCCGCCATATCAGCTCATTCAGCCAGGTTTTATCTTCTGCGTTACATGCATCACGTATTACACGGCGAATACTTAACGTACCAAACCTCAGGTGAATTCCAATGTGTGAAGTTCCCCTGATAGAAGGTATATCTCGTTGTTTATGGTAATTTTCAATAACTGTAACATAGTCTTTGCCGGGAAAGTCAACGGTGGCTTTGTCAAAACCAATATCCTGTAACTCGGGGATTTCTGAATGATATTGAAAAAGGTTATTTAAATACTTTTCACTCTCAAACGAGTTAATATTGTTGATCTGGAATTTTGCCAACCACTTTCTTTTATAAGGTGTAAATACTGTGTAAGGAGAGTGGTTATCTTTTACAACATCATCCTTCTCAAAGATCACCTGATCCTTAAAATGTTGGAATTTAATACCCTTTTTATCAAGTATTCCTGCAACTTCGCTATCCCTCTTTCTCCCATAAGGGTCGTAATCATGATTTGTAAACACGGTATTAATTTCAAACTTCTCCAATAGGTCTGACCAGCATGTTAATGGATCTCCAAATAATACAAGCAATGAACTTCCATAATTCTGAAGTTCTTTAGTTAATAGGGTTAGTTGTTGATGAATGAAGGTAACCCTTGCATCTTTTTTATTTTCCAGGAGGTTAAGAATATTTGTATCGAAAATAAAAACAGGAATGATGGGATGTTCATCATTCAATGCATAAAATAACCCGGTATTATCAAACAACCGCAGATCCCGCCTGAACCAGAATATGTTTACCGGCTCTTTACTTGTGTAAGACATCTTCAAGTGCTTCTTTCAGATCAGTAAATTGAAACTTAAAGCCGGTAGCCAGTATTTTATCTGAAGAAGTCCTGGTGCTCATTAATAACATCTCGCTCAGTTTCCCCAGAAGGATACGAAGTGTAATGGCCGGGACATTCGGAAGCCGCCATTTTTTATGATAAATGCCGGCAAGCGTTTGCATAAACATTTCATTGGTAACAACCTGTGGCGATGCCATATTGTAGGCTCCTTCCATGTTCTCATTTTCGAGGGCGTAGATGTACATATTCACGGCATCCGACAAATGTATCCAGGGCATCCATTGGTTACCCGATCCCAGTGCAGCGGGAAACCCCAGCTTTACAGGTTTGATCAATTGGGGTAATGCTCCTTCCTTCTTATCCAGAACAATGCCGCTTCTTAATTTAACAACCCTTAAATTCAGTAAATTCCCTGTGTCAACGGCTCTTTCCCACTGAACAGTAACATCTGAAAGGAAGTCTGTACCTGCTATGGAGGTTTCTGTAAGCAGGGTATTTCCACGGTCGCCGTAGAAACCTACAGCAGAAGCTGATACAATAGTTTTTACATGATGGTCTTTAGACTTGCGTAATAGATCATAGATCATGTATATGGATTTTGTCCGGCTTTCTACCAGGTCAAATTTTCTTTTTTTTGTCCATGGCCTGGCGGCAATATTTTCTCCCGCCAAATGTATTATTGCCTTCACATTTTCAATACAATGCGGATCAATATCGCCTGCATATACATCCCAGCTGAATGTTTTTATATCAGGATCAGTACTTGTTGTATTTTTTCTGGATAATTGATTTATGGTATAACCTTTACTTACAAGGGCTTGTGTTAGCGCGTTGCCTAACATGCCGGTAGCCCCTGTGATAAGAATCGTTTGGCTCATATATGTAAAACCGATATTGTTTACTTTTGATTTTTAAACGAAAGTAAACTTATCCATGTATTATAAAAAACACATATTTATTTGTACAAATCAGCGTACCGTGGGTGGAAGGCCCTGTTGTGGCGAACAGCACGGATTGGAGTTGGTTGCTGCATTTAAAAAGCACATCAATGATAAAGGATTATCAGTAAATATGCGGGCACAAAAGTCCGGCTGTCTGGATGTTTGTGAACTCGGGCCCAGTGTAGTTGTTTATCCGGAAGGCGTTTTTTATGGGAATGTTCAAGTGGCAGATGTAGCTGAGATTGTTTCGGAACACCTTGAAAATGACCGGATAGTATCCCGATTGGTAATGGATTTCAGTAAGCTTCCTAAAAAAGCTTAAAACTTGAATGTCATCCTAAGAATATGATAACTCTTTTCATCATGAATTAATGTCCTGTGTTTTTCAGGGAGATAATTAAACCCTACAGCCTTATAGCAACTGATGGCTTGATGATTTTCATTCCAGACAAACAGCTCAGCTTCTTCACAATCAAAGCGCTGTTTACATTCATTTAAGAGCAGCTTAATAAAATATTTACCTAATGACCGGCCACGCATCTCTGGCCTGCCAACCAATACCCGGGCAATTCTGGGTATACCGCTTTCCTGCGGAATAATTTCGCCAAATGCAAAGGGAATGTTGTCCGAAGTGTATCCTAAATAAAAAGTCCTGTCCAGGTGTTTTTCCTGGTAATTTAAGATCTGCGATTTCGTAAGCGGATAGGAGAAGTCCGTTCCTGAAAATTGAAGTAACAGGTTTGCATCAGTAATCCAACTTTCTAACAGTGGAAAATCG
>DASWTL010000254.1:0-4317 GCA_036402155.1 Sphingobacteriaceae bacterium
AAAAGTGTTCCTACGTGCTTAATCACTCTTTTACATTCTAAAAATCACATATTTAATAACATTGCCCAGACTCCGGCGGCCTCGTTATAATATTGATCTGAATTAGCCAAATACCATATGCCCACCCCAAGCAAGATCAGAATCAATATCTTTAAAAGGGTATCCAAATCGTGTTGCCGTTCGTGACTCAGGGAATGATTTTGAGTGATGAATTTTGACACGAAAACACTTAAATACTTTAAGACTACAGCAACAATGCAGATCGCAAAATAAAAATATAGAGTATCTCTCATATTACTTTATAATTGCCGATGTGTATTCCCACATATTTAAGCTTAGGATTAAAGCTGAACACCGCATCTTGTTTGAATAAGTTAATGGGGTCAGGATTCAATAACAACTTTTATTCCATACTGTTTAAGATCTATTAAGAAACAAAAATCCAATCTTAATGTATTAACACTTAAGTCCAAATAGAATTCGATACCACAATTTAGTTCAATTAACAGATGGCAGAAAAGCTTAAAAAAGCATTGGGTTTAATCCCACTAACATTCTATGGGGTTGGAACCATTGTTGGGGCAGGTATTTATGCCATAATTGGTGTAGTGGCTGGCGAAGCAGGCTACAATATGTGGATAGCCTTTGTTTTAGCTTCGATAGCTGCGGCTTTTTCGGCTTTATCCTATGCGGAACTTTCCTCTTCTTTTCCTAAAGCCGGGGCAGAATATGTTTTTCTGAGCAATGCCTTCCCAAACAAAAAAGTTATTCCATTTATTACTGGTTATTTTATCACCATACACGGGACTGCTACTTTCGCCACAGTCCTTTTGGCCTTCGCAGGATACTTTAGTGGTTTTTTTGACATTCCGGAGATGCTTATCGCCTATGCCCTATTAGCTGTAATAACCCTTTTTAATCTATCAGGTATAAAAAAATCTTCTGTAGTGAATATAACTTTCACGTCTGCACAGATATTAGGATTAGTTATGCTTGTTCTGGCCGGAGTAACTTCTCAAAGTTTCGGGAATGTATTTCAGTATAAATTTAGCCTGGGGCCAGAAATATTTACTTCTGTTGCAATCGTCTTTTATGTATATACAGGCTATGAACATATGGCAACCCTTGCCGAGGAGGCAAAAAATCCGGGAAGGAATATTCCTCTTGCTTTTATTTTCAGTCTTATTTTCACTACAGTAATATATCTTCTGATTGTATTTTCTGCTCTTGCGCTGGCTACTCCAGAAGCACTTGCAAATTCAAGATCCCCGCTTGCCCTCGCAGGATCAAATCGTTACAGTTGGATGGGGCCTGTTATTGGTGTTGCGGCTCTATTAGCTACTGCTAATGTTTCTTTAAGCGCATCGTTATCGGTAAGCAGAATGATGTACGGCATGTCAAGTAAAGGAGATATGCCTGCCATATTTTCGAAATTAAATGTCCAGAAGGCCCCATGGGTGGCTGCATTAGCTTTGGCTGCAATCGTAGGAATTTTTATCCCTTTTGGAGAGATAAGGTTGGTAGCCTCGGTTTCGTCCCTGGGAGCAATGCTCGTTTTCGCCTTCGTTAACCTTGCGGTTATTGTTTTAAGGTATAAGCGCCCAGCCCTCAAAAGACCTTTTTCTGTTCCTTTAAGGATAGGTAAATTTCCGGTTTTGCCTGCATTCGGGATAATTATTTCGGTTCTTTTAGCTACACAGTTTAGTTGGGAGGTTTATCTTATTTTCGGAATTGCGGTGGCACTTGGTATCACTGGCTATTATTTAAGTTCAGGAAGAAATGGAGATAAACCTAGTACAAATGGTCCTGAAAAGGTTTGGGGTAACGGCGATGAACACTAACGACTTCTATTATCTTTTATTATTAAGTTTCTGCAACAACCAGTATACTATTAGCAATTTTACTGCTTACTGTGATGCTGCGGCGGCGTTCTAATCTCAAAATAAAACTATTATCGTATTCCTCAATTTCAATGATTTTTATAGAATCGCCAAGCTTAAGCCTTATTTTATCCAGATACGAAAGGAAGGCTGCGGTGTGGTCCGTAACCCCGGAGAAAACGCAGGTGGTTTCACTCTTTAATGTGGAGAGAAGCGTAGCCTTGGACTTCTCAAATTCACCATTTTGATTGGGGATAGGATCACCATGAGGATCAGTTGTCGGATGTCCTAAAAATTTATCAAGGCGATTAGTCAGATCTTCGCTTTGTACGTGCTCAAGATGTTCTGCTATTTCATGAACTTCATCCCAGCCGAATTCCAGTTTGCTGAAAAGAAATACTTCCCAAAGTCTGTGTCTTCGGATAATTCCTACTGCATTTTTCCTTCCCTCTTCCGTTAACTTAAATCCTTTTGATTTCTCGTAGAGAATCAGTTTTCTTTCAGACATTTTCTTAAGCATGTCCGTTACCGTTGATGGATGGATACCCAGAGCTTTGGCCAGGTCAGTATTATTGACTCTTCCGCCCGTTTTCTCCTCAAGTTGATAGATGGCTTTAAGATAGTTGTCTTCGGTAAATGAATGCATTGAATCCAGTTTATGCAAGATACTAAAAAGATAAACAAAACATAATTTTTAGATAAATCTAAAAATTATGTTTTGTTTATATTATATTTATATCTTTGTTTATAAAATTTTATATTCTCCGGTAATGCAAAACAAGTTGATTGTCCTTATTCTCATAGCATGTCTCATCCTTGCGGGTACGTCGTGTGAAAAAACTATCCCACGCGCTCCCGACGATGACCAGATCCTGGATGGTCCAATAGAGGGTTTAACACCTGAACAAAATCGTGTTTTCCTGAATGGCGATGTGGCTTTTAACGGGGATGTGTTTTCTGCGGCTAATGGGTTAGGACCCATGTTTGTTGCGAATTCCTGCGGAAGCTGCCATGCAGGGGATGGCAAAGGCCATCCGTTTACAACCTTAACACGTTTTGGCCAAAGT
The DNA here is from genome assembly GCA_036402155.1 of Sphingobacteriaceae bacterium. Taxonomy (GTDB): domain Bacteria; phylum Bacteroidota; class Bacteroidia; order Sphingobacteriales; family Sphingobacteriaceae; genus DASWTL01. The sequence goes on from DASWTL010000254.1 coordinate 2,948, forward strand.
GATACATTGGGTAACAAATTTTTGCTGCAAGGCGGGCCACAATTACAAAACAGAGCTATACCTGGTTTTCAACCGGAGAAAATTCCTGCTGGAGCTACATTTTCGAATTTTACACCGCCAGCTAATACAGGCCTGGGATTTTTCGAAGCGATATCGGATGCGACTATTATGGCAATGGCAGACGTAAACGATGCTAATGGAGATGGTATTTCAGGAAGACCTAACTGGATAACTATCCCGCAATATTCGGAGCTGCGGCCAGTAACTATTGTCCGGAACGGCAAATATATCGGACGCTTTGGTAAAAAAGCAGCCGTTTATGATCTGCTGCAGCAAACGGCAAATGCTTATAACCAGGATATGGGAATAAACTCAACGTATGAGCATTTTTCAACCTATAACAACCAGGATATTGAGCCTGAAATATCGAACCAAAAAGTTTTGGATGTGGTGTTCTATCTCCAGACACTGAAGGCGCCGGTACAAAGAGATCAGAATAATCCTGATGTGATTTCAGGCAAACAGGTGTTCCTGAATATTTCTTGTGGAAAATGTCATACGCCCGAGTTGAAAACAGGGCAGTCAAATATAGCTGCCTTGTCAAATAAGACCTTCGCACCTTATACTGACTTCCTCCTGCACGACATGGGACCTGCACTCGACGATAAGTATACCGAGGGAACGGCATTAACACCCGAATGGCGAACGCCTGCTTTATGGGGTTTGGGCTTATCCAAAAATTCTCAGGGAGGCGGGTATCATCTTCTACATGATGGAAGGGCAAAAAGCCTTGATCAGGCTATACTCTTGCATGGCGGTGAAGCCGAACAGAGCAAGACTAAGTTTCAGCAGCTCCCATCAAACGAAAAAGCCAAACTCATTAAGTTCCTTGAATCTTTATAAAATGGACAGAAGAAATTTTATTGCAAAAGGCTGTACAGGATGTTTGGCGGTTGCTGTGATGCCCGCACTGCTTACTTCATGCACAAGCACCAGGTATCTTACCGGAAATATCGAAAAGGATGGACTTCGGTTGAACAAATCTGAATTTAAAATAGCAGGAAAGGGAAGTAAAGCATATCTCTCGTTTCTGATAATTCGAAATGATGCTTTTAAATATCCTATATGTGTTTATCGCTTCAGCGAACAAGATTATACTGCATTATGGATGCGGTGTACCCACCAGGGAACAGAACTCCAAGCGTCCGGAGATTTTCTTCAGTGCCCGGCTCACGGAAGCGAGTTTAATAATAAAGGTCAGGTAACCAATGGACCTGCTGATAATAACCTCAGGACATTCCCTGTCGTGGTGTCTAATAACGATATATTCATAGATATGAGAAAACAATCATGAAGAAACTCTTTACCTT
>DASWTL010000255.1:0-4828 GCA_036402155.1 Sphingobacteriaceae bacterium
CTGCAGTTGCCTGCTGACCCGGCTTTAATTCATAATCTCCACTTTTGCCAGATACCTTTACTTTTCCTTCAAGTAGTGTTGTCGTAATTGCTTCTTCATCAGTATAGGCCATTACGTTAAAATGTGTCCCCAGAACTTTTACTCCGATGTTTCCTACCGATACAGTAAATGGCTTGTTTTTATCTTTAGCAACCTCAAAGTAAGCTTCACCCGTTAATTTTACGGTTCTTTCCTTGCCAAACACTACAGGAAATTTCAGAGAAGAAGCGGCATTTAGCCAAACCCTTGTTCCATCAGGAAGAATAACCTGGTATTCTCCACCGCGCGGGGTAGAGATCGTATTATAGGCACGTGCACCTTCGTTGCCACCGGTTAGGTTCAGTCCGCTTAAATCATAAACCAGTTGCCCATTCCGCGTTTTATTTAAAACAGCTTTAGCCTGGGTAGCTACAATGCCATTTGAAGCATCATCAAGAATAATCTGTGAACCGTCGGCGAGTGTGAGTACGGCTTTGTTCCCTCCGGGCTTTATATTATGTTTAGTTACGCCGGAAATCTGCTCTGTTATATATTTACTTTTGGTATCTGTATTCCGTAAAAGATAAAGTCCTGAAATGAACAGCACAAAAACAATACTTGCAGCAATGCTCCACTTTCTGATGGCATGAATCTTTCGCGGCGACGACTCAGAATCTTTGATTCCGGTTTGTATTTTAGCAAACAGACGATCCTGATGAGTGATCTCATCTGTTACAAAACCTGATGGAATTTCGACAGGCTCGTCCTGGTTTTTATTATACCATGAGATAAACTCTTGTTCTTCCTCTGGCGTAATCGTTTTATTAAGCCATTTGGCTGCAAGCTCCTGATACTTTTTCTGATCTTTAAAAGTGGACATTCTATGGGCTATTAATAATCAGTCTATTGATGATTAAAAATCCCTTAGTGCATTTACATTTTTTTATTTTTAGTCAGAGCGTAGTCGGGAGAGGCCCATGGTTATATTGCAACTGATAGCTTACCAAAGGTTGTAAGTGTTCCCCGAGGGCTATAGCGCTTAAAAAAACATCAGTAAATGTGTCAGACCGGCACGTAGAGATCTCATTGCTCTGGCCAAATGGGCTTCAACGGTTTTTTCAGATATTTTAAGATCAGTAGCAATTTTCTTTTGTGAGTGACCTTCCTCTTTACTTAGTGTATAAACCAAACGGCATTTCTCGGGAAGAGTAGAAACCAGTTTATTTAACCTGGTTCTCAGCTCCTCAAACTCTATCCATTGTTCCGTAGAATGATCCAGCAGGTCTTCCTGGTTTAAGCTAACGGCGTATTTCTGAGCATGAAAACTGCGGTTTAATTTCGTAATAACGCGATACTTCACAGCTGTTGCCAAATATCCATGTAATGATTTCTCAACTGTTAAAAGTTGGCGGCGGCTCCATAGAGAAATGAATATATCCTGAACAATCTCTTCTGCCTCTTCCAGATTATGGATTTTATTGGCTGCTAATGTAAAAAGCCTCCGCCAGTACCGGGTGTAAATCTCAGTAAATGCAGACTCATCACCAGATACCAGCAACCCGGTAAGATCCTGATCAGTTAGTTTACTATAGTGTGACATTAGCTTAAGCTAAAGTAAAAAAAATACTGGCAGAATAAAAAGTTTAATAAATGTGAGGTTGATAGACCCTTTAAGTAAGCGTACCGGGGATCATACTACGATTTCGAATAAGCTTTAAGTCTTGGAATCCATCGGGGTACATTTTCTTTATATACTTTATAGTCATTTCCAAATCTTTTCTCCAGGTCTGGCTCTTCCTTCAAAATAAAATAGATGGAATTGATCAGAAAAAATGCCATAGACCAGAAAAGTAAATTCATTGAATGCAGGAACAAAGTTTCACCGATTAAAATGCAAAAGACACCAGTTATCATCGGGTTACGGCAATATCTATAGGGTCCGTACACAACCAGTCGCCTGGTTGCAGCCCATGGTGCCAACGTTCCTTTTCCAAAGGTATTGAATAGATAAACTGTATAAAAAAACAAGAACAGCCCAAATGTAAAGAAGATTATTCCTGACATTTTTAGAATGATACTATCAGAAAAAAAGGGTTGTTCCCGGGAATGAATTAAATAAGGGACTACAACTGTTACCGTAAATGGCAAAATGATGATATCACGAATATGTGCTAATAGAGTTGGCTGACTTTGAGATGTTTTCATGATACATCAACACCTAATTATTTGGCGCTTAATAATTACTCATCGCTTTTTAAGTATATTAAACATTCCCCCATCCATGAGCCAAAACATCTGCAAGGTGCATCGTTTTAATCGGAATATGATGTTTATCAATATAAGCCTGTAATTGTAAAAGACATGAAGCATCAGTAGATATAATATATTCGGCTTCCATTTCCATAGCATTCTGAATTTTCTGCTCAGCCATGGCACTTGAGATACCCTGAAATTTAACGGTGAATGTTCCGCCGAAACCGCAGCAAACATCCGTGTCCTTCATCTCAACAAGTTCCAAACCATGAACCTTATTCAATAAATGCCGTGGTTCAGATTTGATGCCACACTCACGTAATCCTGCACATGAATCATGATAAACTGCCCTGCCTTCCAACTCAGCACCAAAATAATCCTTTTTTATAACATTGACCAAAAAGTCTGAAAGTTCAATAATATTTGATTGAATGTTTCTGCATTTATTATGCACAGTGGTATTGGTAAACAGATCATTATAATAATTTTTTACCATCCCGGTACACGATGCAGATGGAGCTACTATATAATTTTCGCCGGTGAAATCGTTCAGAAACTTCCCTCCTACTGCTTTAGCCTCATCCCAGAAACCTGCATTAAAGGCTGGCTGACCGCAACAGGTTTGCTCGTCGTTATAAATAACTGTGCATCCAGCTTTTTCAAGGATCTTCACTGCATTAAAAGCAGTTTGAGGATAAAGCTGGTCTATAAAACATGGAATAAACAGTTCAATATTCATGAGCGTGATTGAAGCGGTGTGCCCACAAATTTATCTATTCCGGCTGAAATTCCGGTTGTGTTTTCTTAACATATAAAACCGACACCAATACAAACATTCCTATCAGGAAGAATACATTAAGAAAAAGCGCTGAATTTCGCATACTGCCTGTAAATTCTTCGATATACGCGAAACTGAATAACCCAATTACGATGGCAAGTTTTTCGGTTACATCATAAAAACTAAAATAAGAGGCGGTATCCGGTGTATTCTCAGGGAGGAATTTAGAATAAGTAGATCGGGACAATGATTGAATACCCCCCATAACCAACCCAACAATAGCTGCAAGGACATAAAACTGATATTCGTTTTCAATAAAATATGCAGAGAAACATACACCTACCCAAATGATCAGTACACCTATCAGTACAGGGATATTACCACTACGCTTTGCAAAAAAAGACATTACAAAAGCCCCGGCTATGGCAACGATCTGAATGATCAGGATAATTCCAATCAGTTTTGCGGTTCCCAGATGGAGAATCTTTTCGCCGAAGTTCGCAGCTACCAGCATGACGGTTTGTACTCCCATAGAGTAAAAGAAAAATCCCAGTAAAAATCGTTTTAGTACGGGAGTATGCCCTAACTGCCGCCACACCTTTTGAAGTTCCTGAAAACCACTATGTACCGACCGTGTGTTCAGTTTTTCGTGATTCTGGCTACCCTTAGGCAATTTACGGAAAGGGATCTGAGCAAAGACAATCCACCATACTCCAACCAGCAAAAAAGAAAGTCTGGCAGGAAGAGATCCGTCAGTTATTCCAAACCATTCGGGCTTCAACACGAACACAAAACAAATAATCTGGAGCAGAACACTCCCTACATATCCATAAGCAAAACCTTTGGCGCTCACGCGGTCCTGTTCTTCCGGAGTAGCAATCTCGGGTAGATATGAGTTATTAAACATCACTCCTCCGATATACCCCATCGCAGCTATTATAAAACAGATGATTCCAAGTTCCAGCGTTTCAAGCTTAAAAAAGAACAACCCTATGCACGCTGCACCACCCATATAGGTGAACAGTTTCATAAAAGTTTTCTTATTACCATGATAATCAGCGGTTGAAGATAATAATGGCAATAAAACCGCCATCACAAGGTATGCTGCAGAAAGTGCATAATTAGATAGTGCAGTATTTACAAACTGCATTCCAAAAAATGAAACTTTATCGCCATTCTCTTCTGTGGTAGTGATAATGGTATAGTAAGCCGGAAAAATAGTAGAGGTAATAACTAAGTTATAAGCTGAATTGGCCCAATCGAACATGGCCCATGACCGGATAATACTTTTATCGTTTTTCTTTTCCATTTTAAACTAAAATAGATAAAATGTCACACTTTAGTCAATACTACACTGTAGAGATCTGAAGCTGAATTATTTTAGGTTTTGAATCTCGAAAGTCAGTTAACCTTTTTAATGCTCGATGCTCCCGATTGATCATTGGAGATGTGCTGCGGGTTTCCCCGGTACTCTACTTGACTCGAACCACTTGAATTTACATTCAACTCATTTAACACATTAATTTTCAGCGTGCTGGAACCTGAGGTATTAATATTGTATTTACCAACCACGAAGTCAAATGCATCTAATTCTGAAGAACCGCTAGTTTCAAGATTATGGTTACCTGCCTGTCCTTTAAGCATAACATTAGATGATCCGCTGGTTTTAATATTCATTTCACCGCAACTTATATCAAGCATGGCTTTTGATGCTCCGCTAAGATCCAGATTAAATGATGTGGAGTTGATCCTTCCCTGACTGATTACTTCAACAACTCC
>DASWTL010000256.1:0-7050 GCA_036402155.1 Sphingobacteriaceae bacterium
GCAACACTCCCGCGAGGTTGCCAATTTCTGTGCAACTATGGCTGCCGAACTTGGCCTGAATGTAAAACTGGCAAAACGCGCAGGTTTGTTACATGATATTGGTAAAGTGCCGGATGATAATCCTGAATTACCACACGCTATTTTAGGAATGCAACTGGCTGAAAAGTATAAGGAACATCCTGAAGTTTGCAATGCTATCGGAGCGCACCATGATGAGATCGAAATGACTTCGATGATCTCGCCGGTGATACAGGCTTGTGATGCTATTTCAGGTGCACGACCTGGAGCCCGCCGTGAAGTGGTAGAGAGCTACATCAAGCGACTGAAAGAGCTTGAAGAGCTGGCGCTTTCTTACCCAGGTGTTGAAAAGACATTCGCCATTCAGGCAGGACGTGAGTTACGTGTAGTTGTTGAGAGCGAAAAAGTAACTGATGCGCAGGCAGAAGTGATTGCCAATGACATATCCAATCGTATTCAAACTGAAATGACTTATCCGGGACAGATAAAAGTAACGGTAATCAGGGAAACTCGTTCGGTTTCATATGCTAAATAACAGCTTCTGATTAAGGGAAAGTTAGAAATGCAAAAGTCTATTCAAAAAGGGAAACAGGCACAGTCTGAAAGACCGGTCGATGTATATTTTAATAAATATTCTGAAAGCCATCAGAATCCCGTAAACAAATTAATTCACTGGATCTGTGTCCCCTTAATTGTTTTCAGTTTGCTTGGACTCGTTTGGTCTATTCCATTTCCTCACCTCGATTTTCTTGGCCGATACAACGGTTTTGTTAACTGGGCTTCCTTTTTAATTGCCTTTGCCATTTATTATTACCTGAAGCTTTCTCCTATACTGTCATATATCATGCTTTTGGTTATTGGTCTTTTTTCAGCCGGCATAGTGACCCTGGAAAAGCTACACGCCAATCAGGGTTGGCCACCGCCTTATCAGGTTTGTCTGCTGATATTTGTACTGGCATGGATTGGCCAGTTTATAGGTCATAAAATAGAAGGGAAGAAACCCTCTTTTCTTGATGATATTAAATTTTTACTGATAGGCCCTATCTGGTTATTGCATTTTCCTTTAAAAAAGGCCGGTTTGAGATATTAATTATCCCATCTTCCCCCTGATTTAACAAAATGCTCACATTAAAATTATTTTGGGCTAATATTTGCAAAGTATCTTGCATAAAAATCAGATATGAAGCTTAATATTATAATCAGAATAAGAGAGCGTTTTAGTACAACGAGAAGAAGAACGGCCTATTCTGCCGCTTGTGCGAGAGAGGAAGATCGGTTTACCGATGCTTCGCTTTTTATATAAGTGCCTAATTCTTTGACTTTCGCCAGTGGCTTAACATTAGTTTAACGCTAACCTCACCTTTACTTAATTCCTAAGTAACATACAGGTAATACTGTGGTAATACTTTTGCGATAACTTAATCGCAACAAGTGGGACACAAATTATTTCTATTTATTCTTGGCTTTCTTTTTCTAACCGTAAATACCCTGTTCGGTCAGTCAACCGGTAAAATTTCCGGTAAAGTGACTGATCAGAAGACAGGGGAGACCTTAATCGGATTAACAGTAAAGATCAGTGGAACTACAACCGGCGTATCTACAGATGTAGAGGGCAGGTATACACTGTCTAACCTCGCTCCGGGTAAGTACTCGATTACGTTTTCATACATTGGTTACCAGGCTAAAAATATCGCAGATATAGATGTAGCTTCTGGTAAGACCACTGTTTTAGATGTTATAATGGAAGAGGCTACTTCTCAGGCGTTAGCTGAAGTTGTTATTACCACCACACTGAGACAAGAAAGTATCAGCGGGCTTTATGCCCAGCAAAAAAACAGTGTAAGCATTTCGAGCGGAATTACATCCGAACAGATCAAGCGGACGCCGGATCGGAATACATCTGATGTTTTGAAGCGCGTAAGTGGTGCCAGTATCCAGGAAAACAAATTTGTTATTATTCGTGGATTGGCAGACCGCTATAATACCTCTATTTTGAATAACGCTGTTTTGCCTTCATCGGAGCCGGATCGAAAAGCATTTTCATTTGATATCATTCCTTCTAACCTGATTGACAGGATAGTGGTTAATAAAACAGCATCACCAGATCTGCCTGGCGACTTTGCCGGAGGAGTGGTACAGGTGATAACCCGTGATGTTCCGGAGGAGAATTTTTTTAACGCCAATGTGAGCTTCGGTTACAACAGCCAGTCAACATTTAAGAATTTTACATCCAATGCGCGGAATAAGTATGATTTTCTGGGTTTTGATGATAAAAGCCGCAGACTGAGCGCCGGCTTTCCTGCCTCGTTCCAGGAGTATAACCCATTAACTAATGCAGAAAAGGCAAAGCTCTCCGCTCAACTGAAAAATGCATATCCTGAAGTAGTTACAGTAGCTGCGCCAACTCAGAACCACCAGTTTACCTGGGGAAACAGAAAAAATCTGGATAACGGAGCTTCATTTGGTAATGTATTATCTTTAAGTTACAGGAACTCTCAGAGTGCGGCTATTGCACAGAGAAAGGATTATGAGTTTTCGGGAATACCTTTTTATGAGTATGAAGAAGATATATTTAAGTATAGTACCAGCCTGGGATTATTAGCCAACTTCGCTTACATCAAAGGAGGCAATAAGTTAGCTTTCAAGAATATTTATAACCGGGCTTTTGATGATCATTATACTGCCCGAAGTGGATTTACAAACGATAATATACAGGACGTCAGGCTGAATGTATCTGACCTTACTGAAAAAAGTTTAATTAATTCCCAGCTGGAAGGTGAACATCAGTTAGGCGAAAAGCAAGTTAAGCTAAGTTGGAATTTAAACTATGCTAATGTTAACCGGGATCAGCCCGACCAGAGATCCCTTGATTATCGCAGGTCTTTGGGAACTAATGAACCCTTTCGCTTGATAGACCGGAATACCAGAAGGCTTTTTTCGGGTCTGGATGAAGATACTTTCGGAGCGCAGGCAGCAATTTCTGTTCCGTTAACATTATTTAAGTATCCTGCCACATTTAAAGCAGGGCTATTAAAGCAATACAAGCAGCGTGACTTTAGTGCAAGGATATTTAATTATCTTTTCGTAGGTCCATCTTCGTTCGAACCTTCATATACCAGTCTTCCTAAAGATGAGATATTTAAGCAGGAGAACATCAGTGAAAATGGCTTTATTCTCAATGATTTTTCCAACAATACCGACAGTTACAATGCCGATTCTGATTTGAATGCCGGTTTTTTAATGATGGATAACAGAATAGGAGCGAGAGTAAGAATGTCATACGGAGCACGTATTGAGCAATTTAGCCAGACGTTGAATGCCATAGATTTCTCAGGACAGAAAGTTAAAGCCACTCAGAATAATTTTGATATTTTACCTTCTGTAAATATCACCTACAAGTTAAATGACAAGGCTAATCTGCGTTTCTCAGGCTCCAAAACGGTATCGCGGCCTGAATTCAGAGAACTAGCTCTGTTCAATTATTACGATTTCATTAGCCAGACATCAGTAACAGGTAATCCCGCATTGAAAAGGGCAACAATTACTAATACAGATCTTCGCTATGAATTGTACCCATCCGCCGGAGAAGCATTAACTATTTCCGCATTTTATAAAAACTTCAATGATCCGATTGAACAGCGGGTTAATTCCAATTCAACTCCGGTGGTACGCGGAATTAACTTTTTGAATGCCGATGCTGCTACTTCTCTTGGATTTGAAATAGATATCCGCAAGAAATTGAATTTCATTGCCGATAAAACGTGGCTTGAAAACCTGACCTTATTTGCAAATGCATCTTACATAAAGTCTAATGTGAAGGGGGAAGGCATTGACAGGCCATTACAGGGTCAGTCTCCATATCTGGTGAATTCAGGCTTGCAATACTTTTCACCAAAAGCATCGCTTACGTTCACAGCGGTGTATAACCGGATCGGTCAACGAATCTCTCTGGTGGGATACCAGGGATACGCAGACATTTATGAAAATGCCCGGGATGTACTGGATTTCCAGATAAGTAAGCGAGTTATGAGATCACGGGGTGAAATAAAATTGAATATGGGAGACTTGCTTAATCAAAATACTGTGTTTTATCAAAACGCGGAGGATAATAAGAAGAAAGCTTATGAAGGGGCGAATGTAGACCGTGTGCTTAATTCCTCCAGATTGGGATCTAATATCTCCTTATCTTTTTCCTATAACATCGGGCTGGGCACCGGGAAAAATTAGTCTTCGGACAACAACTTAACGCTGACTTAAAAATCAGTTAACACTGCAAGATTATTTTTGAATAAATTAAGAAAATAGAAAATGAGATCATTAAAACTTAAAGCATTAATTGTAGCGGCAACCATTTTCACTGCTTCCTGTAAGAAAGACAATCCGGAACCGGCTAATCCTTCTGGAAAACAAACCATTACTCTTCAAAACGGTGGCTCAATTACCGGTGTATATAAAAATACAGTTTTGAATGTGCCCGAAGGTACGTTTACTATAAAAGGATATGTATTCTTTGAAGAAGGAAGTGAGATCAATATTGCTCCTGGTGCTGTAATTAAAAGCGACATAACTAATAAGGGAGCTCTGATCATTGAACGGGGTGCCAAAATTAATGCAATCGGTACAGCGGCCAAGCCTATTGTGTTTACCTCGGGAAAACCGGTGGGTGAACGTAATCCCGGTGATTGGGGAGGTGTGGTAATATTAGGTAAAGCTAAAACAAACCGTACAACGGAACCAACAATTGAAGGCGGTATTGGTAAAAACTATGGTGGAACAGCAGATAACGATAATTCAGGTACATTAAAGTATGTCCGGATTGAGTTTGCTGGTATTGCAGCACAACCTAACTCTGAAATTAATGGCCTTACATTAGGTGGAGTAGGTTCGGGCACTACAATTGAGTACGTTCAGGTTTCGTATGGTAACGATGACGCATTTGAAATTTTTGGTGGAACAGTTAATGCGAAGTATTTAGTTGCATATGGCACTGCCGATGATGATTTTGATTTTGATTTTGGTTATACCGGGAAGATCCAATTTGGAATTTCTCTGAGGAATCCATCAGTAGTAGATCCCGGTGACGCAGGTAATGGTATTGAATGTGATAATGACGGAACAGGAACTCTGGCAACTCCTGTTACCAGACCGGTACTTTCAAACTTTACCTTCATAGGCCCTAACGTAGATCTTACAGCTTCAAAAAATCATAATTTTGCAAATCGTTTCAGAAGATCTTCCAATTTTGTTCTGAACAACTCTGTTTTAATAGGATGGATGAAAGGTGGATTATCACTGGAGTCAGATGCAACTTACAACAGCTTTGTTGGCACAACCACTACTTCAGAATTTAAGAACAACCTATTACATGCCAATGCTGCTCCTTATAAGATCGGATCGGTTACCGTGGTGGGCGCAACTGATATTGCAGTAAAAGCTAAAGCAGAGGCAAACGGTACTGTTACCCTTGCTGCTGCAGCAGATGCGAAAATTACGGATCCATTTAACCTGTTAAGTCCTAATCTGCTTCCTGCAGCTGGGTCACCAGCTCTTAGCGGATCAGCGTTTGCCGGTGATCTTAGCAATACTTTTTTCACAACCACAACGTACCGTGGTGCTTTTGGAAGCAATAATTGGCTCGTTGGATGGTCCAATTTCAATTTCACAAAAGGAACAAATGGTTACTAGTAGCTGATCTTAATAACAATATTAAAGGGCCCTTCATAGTTAAAGGCCCTTTTTTTATATCTCGGATCCGGTATTAGTTTCTTGTCGGATTATTTTCAGGATCGTACTGGTAAACCACTTTATATGATTCGTTTCTGAGCTCGCTGGATACCTGGCCTATACGAAGGTCCTGCAATTGAGGAGTTGGTTCACAAATCGAATATTTTCGGCCGTTATAAACTATTGAATTTCCCAGCGGTTTATCAAACTGAACAGCTATGGTGATATGAGTGGGATACAACAGTGCAATCATTGGCAGATTATAGATCTCTTTTACCAGATAGAAAAACAGCGCAGCCCGATCATCACAATCACTGTACTCGTAAAATAACGTTAGTTCCGGCGACAGGCGTTTTTCTTTTCCAAAATTCTCATCATCTGTTTCATATAAAAGTGCGTTCCTGGTAAATTTCATTAAATAATCGACACCTTTTTTCTGGCTCATTTTTTTAATGTTGGTTCGAAGCGCCGGGATAAGAGAGGCATAGGTTGCAGTGGTAAGCGGAATATTAAAATAAGACGCGAAATCAACACCCGGATAATTGACAAATATGTTCTGTACCTGGGGGTTAATCATCACTTTAAAGTTATATACACGCTGCCGGTAGTTGAATTGCAAATCTTTTTCCCGGTAATCCTCCGGTTTAAATAGCGGCATGTTAGTCACTCTATACGAAAAAGCTTTAGAGGCTTCAGGAATTGTGATTTTTGCCGGAGATAACAGGTTTTTTTCAAAGTCGATGTTTCCATAATCATGATAATTCAGGCACATATATTTTTTGCCCTCAGTTTCATAGAATGGGATGTCAGAAATATCTTCATCGCTTCGTACATAAAATAGCAATTCATTCTTGCCTACGGTTAGACTCACATCGTAGCCTGATTTGGCCAACAGGAACCATTTATATAATGTATACCTCTCATAGTTTTCTGCTTTAGGGCTGATCTGTTGTGCGGTTTTCCGGATAAGCTGATAGTATAGCCAGTCATTTAACTGATACTTCTCTTTATGATTTAAAAGATCAGTAATCAGCGGAGCATAATTTGCTGAATTGAGTGAATAATAAAAAGATTTTACAGATTCTTCTGATAAGGGAGAAGCATAATTCACTGCCAATGATGGCGGCAAATAAAAATTAAACGTGCTGCCACAGAATTCGAAACTGAACTTTTGATCATTGTGCTGGCTATGACCATCCCATAAAGTAAACGTGAGGAGTATTGTCCAGAAATATTTCAAAAGCTGAACTTTCATACATTAAATTAAATTTATATAGAATTTAATTCATTATAAGCTTACGTTAAAAA
>DASWTL010000257.1:0-42984 GCA_036402155.1 Sphingobacteriaceae bacterium
TTCAATGTGTATTACTGGTTTTTCAGACGGAGCAAAAAGTAAGGTTATATTTTTTATTTCATACAGGTCATTATTTTTAACAGTGTTGTTCACTGCTGCAACGCCTCTTTGATTTGAACCTTCACCCCTGGCTTCTCTAACCAGCATTTTTTTAGGGGCGTCAGGCCAATTTCCAAGCATGTACTTTTTCAAAACAGACCTCATCTCTTCTTTCCTGAGCTTCCATTGCTCCGGGGTCGTTACATGATCTCCATTTTCGAATTTCAACATGTCGGGCGGAAAAGCATTTGACTGCATTTTATCAAAATCGGGAGGCAGTTCACCGGAAACCCGTAACCAATGTTTCCAAACCGGAACGTCACCTGGCTTAAAATCCTTTTCTGAATGAAAGGTCTTCAGTAAGTGATTCAGTGTTTCAGTTCTTTTTGCAACATCAGAATCATCTGACAAATTTTGCCCGGGCCCTTTCTTCTCATCCGCTGAAATAACCGTTCCGGCAACGTTGGTTTTGCGTTGGGCAAATCCGCTTTCGATAAAGAATACCGAAAACAAAATACAGACCAGGTAATGTAATCTTTGTTTCATATGGTTCTTGATTTAAATTAACTTGAATTTATTTGGTTTAAAAGCCGTTGATATTTAATTATATAGAAAGATGAATACTTGATGCAGGCTTCAGAGCATCACATATAATCTTCATACTCCATTTTATTGTAATGGTTATTAAGTTAACAGTTCACCCGAGGTGCTAAAGTTCCAATGCGATCTTAACCAGGGGAGCATAGTTGTATCTTACAGTTCCAACCCCGGTGATTGACGCTAAGGCACCTATTCTGAAATAATAGTTCCTGCTAAATTCAAAGTCTTTGGTGTTCTTGGTAAGGTCGATGCTAAGGGTATAAACCGTATTGTAAATAACCTTGGCAGGGCTGAATGTCTGACGGTGACCTGATCCTGCTGTAGCAAACTTGACAGTGTCCCCAACATATATATCCGTGAACGAATAAACCTGGACGGCTTGAACTCTCATTCCGGGTTTGCCTCCTTCGAGAATGAACTGAGCGACGATTTTCTTGTTTGCTGCGTCATCATCCGCCTTTTCATGGCTTTCTTCACTATTAGGTTTTAACGTAAAGCATGCCTTCTTTTCGATCTTGCTCCTACGGATCTAATCAAGCAAAAGATTCTTAGCTGTACGGTATAGGTAAGCTTTAAAAGAACTTACATGAACCAATCTTTCGCAACGTTCCCAAATCTTTACGAACACAGTTGGTACAATCTCATCGCTCGTGGATCATTCATACGTATTAGGATCAAAAACAGAATTGATGGCGGTAGAATTATAATTCACCCTATTGTTCAAATATTTATTATTTGTCATTCGGTTATTGGTAAATAACACATTTGAGGCATACCGGATATAGCCACTATGGACGTTGTGATGGATGTAATTGTTTTGTACATATATATTCTTTACAACCGCTGTTCCGGTAGGCTTAGCCAGCAGTTCCACGCCCTGCCTTGCATTATATGCAATCTCACAATTCCGAATATGTACTTTCTGCGCGGTATTATGATCTGGCTCAATATCGATGCCATCCTGAGGAGCTGTTCCATTAGTGTGAGTGAATTTGCTGTTTATAACAATCAGACTGTCCACTCCTCCAATCGTTAAGCCCTGACGTCTGTTATTTCGGCTTTCGACGCCAGAAATCACGCAATTCACACTAGCGTTAGGTGCACCATAGCGATTAGATTGTGACCCTACCACTATTCCATCGCCCCAGCAGTCAGTGATTATCGTGTTAATTAGTTTGCAATTGGTACCCTCATATATGCTTACACCCATTCCCCACTCTCCGGTTGTACCAATATGCTCATAACGTTCACCGCTTATTTTACCGCCTTTTATCTGTGCGTTCGATATTTTGTGCATACGTATAACATTGTAGCGAATTTCTGAACTTGGTTTAACCTTTATTATGCGCGTTGAATCGACCATGTTTAAAATTACATTGGACTTCATGATAATTGAAATATCCGGATTAATTAAATAGGTGCCTTGCGGGACGTATACTGTTCCGCCCCCGGAGGCAGCCACCTGATCAATTGCTGCATTAAAAGCCCATGTGTCGTCTGTGGTTCCGTTACCAACTGCGCCTGCTTCCTTTACATTCACCGTTAAAACGATTGGTTTGGCTTCTTCTACAGCCTTTTTGCTTTTACATCCAGCTGCAAAAAATACAATCACTAAAACAGCCAGCATTGCACGACTTTTAATTGGTTTTAAAGTTTTCATTTCTGATTTTGTTAATAGGTATAACTGCGTATCTTTAAGCAAGGACTTTTACCATACAGATCACCAGATAATAAATTTGATAATACTTCGACTTGCTAAATTCTTTGTATTATCTAAAGCATTAATTATTAAAAGAACAGCGATAATTTATCGCTGCTCTTTAGATTATTTCGGCAATTTTTAATCGGTCTAAATTCGGATATCAGAATTAAACGGTTAATATTAACCTCTGCGTGTAATATTAGTATGAATTGGGCGTAGTAACCATATTGGTACAGTCAGTTATTTTAAATGCATTATTTTGCCCGTTATTTTGTATTAAATTCCAGTAAAATTTCACACGATCCGTCCGCGTAAATTCACCGCTCCAAGTACCATTGTGATGAATATTATTGCCTTCTACCGTTACTTGTGAAATTAATGAGGATGGATCGGTGTTTTTGACCATTAGTACTCCAGAACGGTCGTTGTACGCAATTTCACAGTTCTGTATATGAATTCTTGTAGCTGGCAAGTTATCCGGTTCAATATCAATACCTGCCTCGGGAGCTGCTCCATTGGTAGACATGAATTTGCAATAACTTACAATCAGACTGTCAACCGCTCCTATAGTCAATCCCTGACGCCTGTTATTACGGCTTCTAACTTCTTTAACCACACAATTTACACTCTGGCCAATTGCAGAATATTTGTCCGATGATCCTACGGCTATGCCATCTCCCCAACAGTTGGTAATCACGGTCCTGTCAACCCTGCAATTGGTAGAGTTATATATACCGATACCCATTCCCCACTCTCCGGTGGTACCAATATGCGAGTAACGCTCACCCAGAATTTTTCCTCCCTTTACTCTTGAGTTTGTTCTATTGTGGATTCGGATAACATTGTAACGTTCAGAAGATGTTGGTTTAACCTTTATTATGCGCAAGGAATCTACCATATCTAAAAGCACATTTGATTTCATATTAATTGAAACATCAGGGTCTATTAAGTAGGTACCTACGGGTACATATACACTTCCTCCACCGGCATTGTGAACTGCCGTAATAGCCGCATTAAAGTTATCGGTATCATCGGCTATGCCGTTACCAACAGCACCATAGTCTGTTTTAACATTTACGGTAATGGCACTTGTAGACGCTGCATTTTTATCGTTAGCTGAAATGTTTAAATTTTCACTATCGATAGGTTTTTTACTGCACCCTGATAATGAAATTAAAAACATTACGACAGCTGGGATGACGAAAGTCAGCTTAGATTGATTTTTGATTGGTTTCATAATTTTAATGATTAGTTGTTAATTTATTTAATAATAATGATGTTTTTATACCATGCTTTGAATTTTATCAAAGCATTTTTCCTAAAATGACACAATGCGTTTACGCTTCCTAGAATCGTGCAATGGACTACCTCTTGTGCGGTCAAATTCTTTCATGGCTGATCGCTATTAGAATGACTTTTTGTTTTCAGATGGATAAATACTTGTTCCATATGATATTCAATAATTTTTTCAACCCAAGCTTGATATCTTTATGTCTTTGGTGGTAACACGTATTTTTCAAAACACTTTCGTCTTTACCAAAAGAACCCATCCGTTATTATTTAGTGGAGGTGTTGTCACTTGCAGTTCAATTTTCGCTCTATACTTCTTACCGATACCTTTATCAAATTCTACGAGATTAAAAGATTATTAATTAATGATCACTTGTTGCTCAGACGTTTTACCCACAGGCTGGCCATCTTTTAAGTTAGCAGCCTTAATGGTGGTTGACTTATTAACAGTAAATGGTTTAGTATATCGCTGGGAGTTTTTTGTGGGTTCAGAACCGTCTAATGTATAATAGATCATCGGCTCGAAAGAGTCTGTTTCCAAAGTAACTGTCGCTAAAGTTCTTTCTGTTTCGATGAAAATTGTTTGTTTGACGTTGAACACTGTTTGGGCATATTTCACATCAAGCGCCTCATATCGTTGATATTGTTTTTCCATACGCCTTTTGAAATCTGTCCAGTTCTTTTGTTGAGGCTCTGTCCAGCCAACTTCTGATAGGGCCGAAAGCCTGGGCATTATCATATATTCTGCATGCTCTGGGCTTTTTATATATTCCGTCCATAGGTTGGCCTGTACCCCTTTAATGTATTTTGCTTCTTCTGTAGTTAAGACAGAAGGAGTAGGATTATATGAATATACTTTCTCAAGAGTTAAATATCCGCCAATTGCAAGTGGCTCGTCTGAACGTTTACCCTGAAACTGATCAAAATAAAGATGGGAACTCGGCGTCATTATTACAGGATGCTTCTGTTTGGTGGCTTCTATTCCACCTTTTTCGCCGCGCCAGCTCATTACTACAGCATTTGGAGCCAGGCCACCTTCTAATATTTCATCCCAGCCAATTAATGTTCTTCCTTTACTGTTCAGATGCTTTTCAATGCGCTGAATGAAGTAGCTTTGAAGTTCATGTTCATCTTTCAAATTTTGATTACTGATCCGCTTCTGGCATTTAGGGCAGACTTTCCACCGGTCCTTCGGACTTTCATCGCCACCTATATGAATATATTTGGACGGAAACAGGGCCGTTACTTCGTCAAGAACATTTTCTAAAAAAACAAATACAGAATCATTACCTGCACAATACACATCCTTGCTGACGCCCCAGGTCTGCCTAACCTGGTAAGGCCCGCCGGTACACCCTAAATAAGGGTAAGCAGCCAATGCCGCAGAAGAATGTCCCGGCATTTCAATTTCGGGCACAACGGTTATATATCGCTTATCTGCATAAGCTACAATATCTTTAACTTGTTTTTGAGTATAATATCCCCCATATCTTTTTCCGTCATTTCCGGTACCGGGGTAGTGGCCGATAATTGTTCCGTCGCGATAAGCCCCAACCTGGGTAAGCTTTGGATATTTTTTAATCTCAATACGCCAACCTTGATCTTCAGTAAGATGCCAGTGGAAATAGTTTATTTTATGAAGAGCCAAATAATCAATGAACTTTTTCACAAACTCTACAGGGAAAAAATGGCGGCTCACGTCAAGCATCATGCCCCTATATTGATAACGTGGCGAATCATTAACTTTTACAAGAGGGATATTCAACACTGATGCCTTTTTTACTGGGAGCAATTGCAATAATGTTTGCATTCCATAAAAAACTCCGCTCCCGTCTTTTCCGGTGATGGTAACACCTTTTTTTGTTACATCCAAAGTATAACTCCCGGATTCGCCATGAATATTATTCTGAGAGGTTAAAAATATTGAATTGTCGCCTGTGTCCCGGTTACTTACTTTTAAGGTAAAGCCAGAAACTTCTTGTAAATACAAATTAAAGAAGTCGACCGAAGGCTGTAAACTGCTATTGTTAATTACCAAGACCGTTTTGGGGGTAATGGAAAATGAATCTGCCTTAGATTGCAGGGTCACTTCCGTGGGTTGTGGGATGACACTGATTTGAGTATATCCCTGACACCAGATCAGAATGAATGCCGGAACAAACGCTATCCTTTTAAACATATTACTTCTCTAATTTAACTACCTTTTTTTTTCCACCCCAACGGTGTATCAATAATAACGTCCTGAACACCCATCCCTTTGCACACGCATAGAACGGAACGTACCCCATTCAAACACAGTTCCTTATGAGCATTTCTCTAGCGGAATTTCCATAACAAGTCTACTCAGTTAATGTCAAAAAAAATAAGCAACAGCCGAAAATATTTGCGCAACCGATGCCGGAATAGAAGGATGTCGCATAAGGGGTAATATTATTGCTCAACGAGTATTTGCATTTCAACCAAATTGCACGGACCCGTTCTTTTTCATAACTTTATTAGCTTGCAAAAAGGTATATTTCAAAATGTCTAAACCTGTTACCTTAAAAGATATCGCTAAAGCGCTGGGATTTTCTACATCCACTGTATCTCGTGCTCTTCGCGATGATTATGAAATAAATGAGGAGACCAAACGGATCGTTAAAGAGTATGCTGAGCAAATTGCTTACAAAAGCAATCCGATAGCCCTAAGTTTAAAAGGACGCAGAAGCTATTCTATAGGTGTTGTGGTATGTGAGGTGGCAAACAGCTTCTTTTCACAAATAATTAATGGAATTGAATCGATTGCATATGGCAGGGGATACCATGTTATCATCTCTCAAAGCCATGACCAGTATGAGAGGGAAGTTATCAATACCAAACATCTGGCTAACCGGTCTGTAGATGGCTTACTGATTTCTATGTCGGCCGAAACGAAAGATTTCTCACATCTGATCAACCTGCATGAGAATGGATTACCAATAGTTTTCTTTGACCGGACAATAGATAAAATACAAACTCATAAAGTAATCGCAAATAACTTTGCCGGAGCATTTGACGCAACCGAGATGTTTATAAAAAATGGCCGCTCCCACATTGCCCATCTTGCAAATGCTCCTCATTTATCCATCACCAAAGAAAGACTGGAAGGTTATAAGGCAGCGTTAAAAAAACATTCAATAGCATTTAATCCGGATTACGTTCATTATTGCTCACACGGAGGGATGATTTATGAAGAAGTGGAACATGCTGTTAAACAGATTCTTAATATGCCTGATAAAGCAGATGCTATTTTCGTCTCAAGTGATCGGCTAAGTATCGGATGTCTTACTGCTTTGAAAAAATTCCATGCCGGAAGCGACAGCATTCCTGTAGCTGGATTTTCTAATTCAGATGTAGTCGAGTTATTGCAGCCGTCCTTGTCGTATGTAAGACAACCGGCATTTGAAATGGGTAGAATAGCTACTGAAATGCTTATCAGTCTTATAGAAGCTAAAGAACCGGTAAAGGAGTTTGAAACCCGGGTTCTTGACACTGAGCTATTTATAAACGATCCCAACCTAACCTGATGATACAAAATAAGAGAAAAAGTGAGGTTTAAAGATTCAATGATATGCGCATTTATTTGTACACTCAGGCCAGTCCGGATATAAAGTTTTCATTCTTTACTCCGGCGCCACCATCAGTCCTCAGAAACGAATAATATACCCAACTTCAACCAATAATGAAAGCAATATATTTCAGTCTCACACTTATAATTGCAGCCAGTTGCCTAAGCTTAAAGCGGGATGATTCATACCAAAAAGGTATGGTTGTGTCTGCCCATCCCCAGGCATCCCTTACAGGGCTGAATATTTTAAAAAAAGGCGGCAATGCTATTGATGCAGCGGTTGCTGTACAATTTGCGCTGGCTGTCGTTTATCCAAATGCCGGAAATATAGGAGGCGGAGGATTTTTGGTTTATCGCTCGTCGAAAGGAGAAATTAACGCTCTTGACTATCGCGAAAAAGCTCCGGGGCTAGCCAAAGAAAATATGTATCTCGACAGAAACGGCAATGTGGTTAAAGAGAGAAGCTTGTATGGTCATCTGGCCGCCGGAGTTCCGGGAACCGTGGATGGAATGGCGAATGCGCATAAAAAGTATGGCAAACTTTCCTGGGAGGAAGTAATTGAGCCGGCTATAAAACTGGCGGAAAAAGGTTTTAAACTTACAAGTATGCAGGCCCAGGAGCTCAATGCGCACAAAGATGATTTTATAAAGTTCAATCCCGACGGAACAGCATTTATAAAGTCCTCCGGGAATTGGAAGTCCGGCGAATTATTGGTACAGGCAGAACTCGCCAATACATTAAAACTTATCAAAACTAAAGGCAGAGATGGCTTCTATCAGGGGGAAGTTGCAAAATATATAACCGAAGAGATGAAGAAAGGAAGAGGCCTTATAACGGAAAAGGATCTTTCAGAATATCAGTCTGTATGGAGAAAACCAATCACCGGACACTATAAAAATTATAAGATAATCACGATGCCTCCGCCTTCAAGCGGTGGAATAGCTCTCGTGCAGTTACTCCAGTCTGTCCAACCGTATCCTCTTAAAAGATGGGGTTTTAATACCGATTCTACAGTTCAATTGATAGTAGAAGCTGAACGCAGGGTATACGCAGACAGGGCAATTTACATGGGCGACCCTGATTTTGTTAAAGTACCCACAAATCTGTTGTTACGTCCATCGTATCAAAAAGCGAGACTTAGCTCGTTTAGCTGGAATGAGGCCACGCCAAGTTCAGAGGTCAATACCGGGGTTTTGAGCGAAAAAGAAAGTGAAGAAACCACCCACTTTTCCATCGTAGATTCAGAAGGGAATGCGGTATCTGTTACAACTACGCTAAATGGTTCATATGGTTCATTAGTCGTAGTTCAAAAAGCTGGCTTTATTCTAAACAATGAAATGGACGATTTTTCTGTAAAGCCGGGCAGCCCAAACATGTATGGCCTGGTAGGTGGCGAGGCAAATTCAATAAAACCTGGAAAAAGAATGTTGAGTTCTATGACGCCTACCATTCTTGAAAAGGATAACGAGCTTTTTATGGTTGTTGGCACACCAGGTGGCTCTACAATTATTACATCTGTATTTCAAACTATTCTGAACGTTATTGAGTTCGATAAACCCATTCAGAATGCTGTTTCCTCTAAGCGGTTCCATCATCAATGGCTACCCGATGTAATTTATATCGAGAAGGGGGCGCTTGACAGTGTAACTATTACAAATCTGCAAAAAAAAGGCTACAAGTTTATTCCACGCCCCCCGATCGGCCGGGTAGATGCTATCCTGAAAACAGAACGTGGTTATCAGGGCGGAGCAGATCCCAGAGGAGATGACATAAGTATGGGCTGGTAATACTGGCGATCAACAATGTTGTAGGTTTCTATATATCGGAAAATACAGGAAGGACTTACCTGAAATTTCTGCACCCCAGATGGCGGTGAGGACAATTGTTAAAATTCTCCTTAGATTTCGCTAATTTAGACCAAACATTATCAGGAATGTTCAAACCCACAACGATTAAGGATATTGCCAGGTCGCTTGGGCTTTCGACATCAACCGTTTCGAGAGCCTTGAGAGATAGTTATGAGATTAGTGAGGCTACTAAAAAGTTAGTTCGGGAGTATGCGGAAAAGTTGGATTATAAAAGCAATCCTATTGCATTAAGCTTGCAGGGGAGGCGAAGTCATTCCATCGGTGTCATGGTTTGTGAAGTTGCTAATAGTTTTTTTTCGCAGGCCATTAACGGAATTGAATCTATCGCCTACACAAATGACTACCACGTTATCATCGCTCAAAGCCATGATCTGTATGAAAGGGAAGTGATTAACACGAAACATTTGGCCAACCGCTCGGTAGATGGACTATTAGTTTCCATGTCAGCAGAAACCACCGATTTCGATCACCTTACCGGTCTGCATGAGAAAGGGCTTCCGATAGTTTTTTTTGATAGGGTGATGGATGAGATAGAAACGCACAAAGTTATTGCGAATAATTTTGCAGGGGCGTTTGAAGCAACCGAAATGTTCATCCTAAATGGCCACGTTAACATTGCCCACGTTGCCAACGCGCCCCATCTTTCTATAACCAAAGAACGAATAGCTGGATACAAAGCAGCCCTTGAGAAATACTCCATCCCATTCAAACCTGAAAATATTCAATACTGCCCTGCGGGAGGTATGATTTACGAGGAAGTTGCGGAGGCTGTTAAACGAATTCTAAATATGCCTGAAAAAGCTCAGGCAATTTTCGTATCCAGCGACAGGCTAAGTATTGGATGTCTTACAGCATTAAAAAAGCTCTATCGTAATACTGATTATTTGCCCGTTGCCGGATTTTGCAATTCAGAGGTCGTTGAATTACTTCAGCCATCATTGACCTACATCAGACAACCCGCATTTGAAATGGGCAGAGTTGCAACCGAACTTTTGATAAGTCTTATCGAGGCTAAGTACCCTGTTACTGAGTTTGAAACCCGCGTATTGGATACTGAACTTCATTTGAACAACGCGTCGCATAGTCGGGGCTAACCAGTTACAAACCGAAACTGATCAATTATGGGTGTCACAACGCTGTCGATCAACATTATCGTTCCGAGAACTTTTTAACCGGCATTCCGAAATAAATTCTATTTTATGGTACCCGGTTTACGCCGACCAGATCCTTCCCGATTCTGAAGATCATCGCCCAAATCAGCCCTGGCAGACTCTGCAAGTACCATTAGTTGTTTGACGATGTCAGGATAAGATTCCTTCACATCATACCGTTCCCCCGGATCGCGCCTGAGGTCATACAAAGCCTCTTCCATGACTACCTCCGGTGTTTTCCCCGGGAAACCGTTTTTTCCTGGCTTCTGATTCTGGTACGATTTAGAAGGATGCCTGAAAACATATTTCCAATGATCTATCCTAACCCCTTCGAGCGCATTCTTTTTGAAATAATACAGAAACTCACGTCGTGGACTAACTGTCATGTCGCCTTTCAGAATCTCACTTATATCAACCCCATCGATCTTTCTAGAAGGCAGTTCGGCACCGGTAATGGCAGCCAATGTTGGCAAAATATCAATGGTTGAACTCAGCTGATTTGAGACAAGCCCGGCTTGAATTTTTCCTTTCCACTGCATGATGCAGGGCACGCGCTGCCCGCCTTCAAATGATGTTCCCTTTCCTTCGCGAAAACCTCCGGATGAACCCGCATGATCTCCAAAGTTAAGCCACGGACCATTATCACTGGTAAATATTATAAGGGTATTTTTTTCTATGCCTTCCTTTTTTAAAGTTTCCAGGATCAAGCCCACATTATAGTCAACTTCTTGCATCACATCTCCATATAATCCTTGTTTGCTTTTTCCCAGAAAGGCTGGGGTGGCATTAATCGGTATATGTGTCATTGGAAATGGAATATATGCAAAAAATGGGGTCTTCCTGTTTTTTCGAATAAATCCGATAGCTTCTTTTGTAAGTCTGCTGGTAAGATATGCCTGATCCGTAAGCGTAGCTATGGTATCCACAGGGTCAAAATTCCGAATCATCGAAAGTGGAGGATAATTAGACTTCCCTTGTCCGGGCTCCTCGGGAACACCATCAAACCCAACGGGCCACATATCATTAGAATATGGGATTCCGAAAAATTCGTCAAACCCGTGATTCAAAGGCAGAAATTGCTTCGCTTCGCCAAGGTGCCACTTTCCAAAAATCCCGGTAGCATATCCTTTCTGTTTAAGAAGTTCAGCTATAGTAGTTTCTTCTGCAGACAACCCTATTTTGGAACCGGGGTGAAGGGCACCGGTAATCCCTACCCTGTTTGGATAAGATCCGGTTAACAAAGCCGCACGGGAAGCACTGCAAACAGCCTGCGCAGCCAAAAAATTGGTAAATCGTATACCATCAGCCGCCATTCGATCTAAAACTGGCGTATGGTAATTCAAAGCTCCATTGGACGACAAATCACTATAGCCCATATCATCCATAAAGATTAGAATGATATTAGGCGATTGTATTTTTCTATTTGCTTCCTGTGCCCAGGAGTTACCTGATAAAAATATTGTCAAAAGAGATATAACGCTGAATCTTATCATCATAATGAGAATATAATATTAGCGACAATTCGTACAGAATTTGCTAGTTTATTGATTGATAAACTTCCTTCCAGCCGAGAGGTCTGTCAATGATGACGTTCCTGAGCGCTTTTCCCTGAAAAAACAAGTCAGAGCCAGAATTGATAACTGCAGAAACATTACGGATCTGGAGGTTCTCAACGTCTGCCGCAATAACCGGAATACGGGGATCCAACGTCTCAGATAGTAAAGTCAATCCGTTGACCCGAATATTCTTTGCGTGTCTTATAAATAATCCGGAAGATGGAAGTTCTTTCCATATTTTGGCTTCGGGATAACTCTTCTCAAATTCTTTTACACTTTCTTCGTTAGGTAAATATTCACCTGATTTTAAGCCTCCCTTATTGGAGAACTGAATATTTGAAAGCGATACATTTTCGATATAATGACCTGGAATGGCAGTAATCGATGGAGAATAGTTACCTGTATTCCGGGCAACAATATTGCTGATTACAATATTCCTGATCTTTCCTACCGGAGGAACAGGTGCTTCGGGAATGTGTTTCCTTGCCCTATTTCCTAAACGAATAAAGAGCGGCGTCTCGGTACCCTCAATTACAATATTACTGATGCTAATACCGTCCATAATCCCGCCATCAACAATTTCAAGAGCTAAACCTGAAATCCCTAGTGGAGTGCCGAAAATGGGCTTGTCGCTATTTCGGCTAGGCCGGATGATACAATTAGAGATCGCAATATTTTTGAAGCCTCCGGTAGACTCTGTACCGGCTTTTATTGCATTACAAAAACTTGATGCGATACAATTAGTGATCACCACATTTTCTGTGGGTGCTGCACCGGTACTTTTCAGCACAATGGCATCATCGTCGGTGTCAAACGTGGAGTTGGATAATACAAATCTCCGGCAGCCATCTATATCTATACCGTCGTTATTTCGATTTGCATGATTATAAACACTTATCCTATCTACAAGAACATCCTCGCAATTTAAATAGTGCTGATTCCAAATACCGGAATTCCTCATGTGAATACCTTCCACGCGAATAAAGCTGGATGAAATAAACAAGACATTTCTGGGGCGCCCGTCGAGATCGCTGCCAAGCTTCGATTCCGGATCTGGTCCATGTTGCGCTCCGTTTCCGTCTATCGTTCCTGAGCCAGTGATCGCAATTCTTGTCTTTTCATGCGCATATATCAGCGCTCTCCAGCCACCCGGATCTTTAAGGGAACGGTAAGTTGGCTGAGGAAGTTTTGGATAATCTTTAAGATCGGCGCTGCCTAGAAGCGTTGAGCCCTGAGTTAAATGCAATTCTACATTACTTTCCATCATAATAGTACCAGACCTGAACGTTCCAGGGGGTACAATCACTCTCCCTCCGCCAGCTTTTGCGCAGGCTGCTATAGCCTTATTGATAGCGATAGTATTTAAAGCCTTTGCTCCAGGCTTCGCACCATACTTCGTGATAAGGAAATCTGCGGCGTAGCTTGAGAATGAGAAAGAGCACACAAGCAATGTTGTTAGTATATTTTTAACAGATAATTTTGGCATATTTTGATATATTAGTTAATTAATTATTTGGATAACAACCAGTTTGAAAGAGACTGCTGAATATTTTCGGATCCTGCACATAAAATCTTAAGATTAGCAGGGAAATTTTTATAACCAGCACGAATCACCTTTAGGTCTTTTTCAATATCTGCAATATTCAACATACTTCCGTTGCCATCGGTAATATCAGCAATCAAAAGTTTTCGTGGCGCCAGACTGGCCGCGAGATCCGGCAAATCATATTCACCTACTGAAGCAGCTACTGTGCTGAACAGGAAATCCCTGGAATAAAGTGGATTTTCTACCATTGACCGATATGAGGAATAAGGACCGATCAGGGCGATGCTGCCAAAATTATTTTCAAAAGCTGCAGCATGAAGCAAAGCAGGAGCAAATTGGCGTTTAGCCAGCCCAGCCAACATGGTCACTCCCTTTTCTTTACGGAGCAGTCTGCTCAATTTTACGATATCAGCAGCATGAATACCTGTAATGGTTTTATTTACCAAAATTGCTGAAAACCAGGTGTTATACGGAATACTGTCTATGTAAGAATCACCTTTAAAAATGCCCGGGCCCATCTCACCGTAACCAACCAAATCAGGCACCAATACGGTGACGCCGTCGTTTACCAAATATTCAATCCCTCCCCCCACTCCGGCATCAGTGTGATTGCCATCCGGATTCAAATATAGCATCCCGGTACCTGAAGGATTATTGGGCTTAAACAACAGATATGGAATGGGATACTTTTGCCCCTCAGTAAGAACGTATTTTTCAATAGTATAACCCTTTCTTGGGCTTGTTCCTACGAACAAGGGTATTGATGCTGGCTCCGGGTTCTCGTATGCAGATAATCGTTTCGCCCGGCTTATTATTTTCTGAATATAATTTTGCGACTCTCGGTCTTTATTAAGTTTTTCTACAGCCTTCCTTACATTTTGTTGGTTAAGGCTGAATACTGTCTCGCTCCCTAGGGATGTTGTCACCTGGCCGTCCCTGGTTACCTGTAACTCACCGGCTGAAAGCTGAGCAATAGTTTCATCGGCTGGATCGCCTGGATTATCCAACACATTCTGAAAAAAAGCATACATCGCTTCACGGTTCTTTTTTGTGGATGCGTGCGGGCCATCATCTTCGGTCATTTGAAATGCATCGGGGGCACCATACGCCTGATAGATCCGGCATACCTCGTTCGCGCTTGCCACCGCTCCCCGTATAGGAAACATATCCATTGTTGTCGCGATCAATAACGCCGGCTTAGGTGCTCTTACTGCAAGCAGATCAGCCATATCAAGCCCTTTTACAACGCCATGGAAGAAAATCTGCTCCGCATCCTGTGGTCCCAGGGTTTCAAACATGCTTGTAAGATCAGTGATATAATTCTCGGGCGCTACCGCTTTGATCCGTGGATCCATGGCAGCTATGTAGGCGCTTTGAGTGCCACCGCCTGAGCGTCCGGTAATGCCGATCCTGGCCGGGTCAACCTCTTTCCGTGAAAGGAGATAATCTACAGCGCGTATCCCATCCCATGTCATGACATTTGCTAGTGAGTATCCGGAGATAAACAGTTGTGCGCCCACGTAAGAATGTTCAAAAGCGGGATATCTGAATGCTGACCT
Organism: Sphingobacteriaceae bacterium; assembly: GCA_036402155.1. Taxonomy (GTDB): domain Bacteria; phylum Bacteroidota; class Bacteroidia; order Sphingobacteriales; family Sphingobacteriaceae; genus DASWTL01. The sequence continues at coordinate 14,899 of DASWTL010000257.1, forward strand.
TTTCTTCTGAGCATCATAAAATTGAAGCCGCTCACCCTGTCCGATAGGATCAAACGCGAACACAACAAACCCTTTTTTCACCAGGTTGACGATGATGTTCTGGTAGGACCGGTAACCTGATTCGGAATGTCCGCTGCAGTAGATTACCGCCGGAGCTTTAACGGCTTTGTCAGGTATAAACAACGATGAAGTGACGTAAAATTGTGGTTGTGATTCATAAACAATATGCTCGATCCTATAGCCATCCTTTTGAATGGTTTTTGAGATCACAGCGTTTAGCGGGGTTTTATCGGGAAATTTTCCCATTACTTCCGCTAAAGTCTGACGCACGACCGTTTGCCGGGACTTCCATTCATCAAGTGATTTAATTGCTTGAACCTTTTCTGACCGATCGTTCAGGTGCTGGTAGGCCGTTTTAGAAATCTCGTGATAAAGTGAATTGGGAGCATCACTGAATCTCATGAGTCCTTTTATGATGTCCAATTCCTTTTTCTGAGCATGGACACTACCGCCACATAAAGTGCAGAGGAAGAGAGTTATTCCCATGACTGCCGGCCATGGCTTTCCGGTTGTAAGTAACTTTGAAATGTTTGTTGTCATATTTTCATATTCACCTTCTATCATAAACTACTCTTACAAACCAAGCACCTGTTTATCTTTAAGAAGTTGGGTCTTAAGCGTGTTATAGTTTATTTCCTGCACAGATTTTTTCTCATTAATTGCCTGAACTGCTGCCGCCGCTGCGCTCTGACCGAGAACCATAAACACAGGCTCCATCCGCAGTGAGCCGAAGGCTATATGAGACGACGAGACTGCTATCGGCACCAACAGGTTGGTACACTCTGAACGTTTTGGAGTAATAGACCGATAGGAGATAGGATACGGAGGAAACTTTCCAACTTCAACGTTGCCTTCGTTCTTTACCATGCCATTTACAACGATTCGCTGGGTATTGTGACTGTCCATTTTGTACGCAGCCATTCCAATAGGGTCAGTGATAACCTTTTTGCCATTACAGTCATCCTCCGTCATTACATATTCACCGATCATTCTCCTTCCTTCGCGGACGTAAAGCTGAGGAGTAAAGTTGTTATGATCGCGGTATTCATCCTTTGGATATCCCCACCGTCCAACAAATCGTCTTAAGGTATCAGGCACACTTTTGTCTGTCTTGAAAAAATAGAGCAGCCCTTTGGTATAATTTAAGTGCTCCTTAAATATCTTTCTTCTTTCATCAAATGACGCTTCGGGCCAGTCGTGATTCGCTCCGATCATATCAGTTGAAAAGCCACCGCGATTGTTGATGTCGGTTTTTCTGCCCGGCATCGGGCTCCACATGAAATAATCATTAATGCGTCGTAACCCAGGCTGTGCTTTAATTAGTCTTGTAAGGAGCTCATACCGGCTTCTTTTAAAGCCTTTAGGACGACGGATAGGTTTCATATTTGAAGCACTGTCTGTTAAGCATATTCTGAAGTTATACGCCTGCACAAGTTTGTCGCCCGTGCCGGTAGGAGATGGGCTGTTATCTGATATACCCCATACCAGGCCGCTGGCCGGATTGCCCTGTTGTTTATAGGGGTCAACTCCGTCAGGAAACTGATGCAGGCCCGATACTTTGAAATATTCAGGAAGCTGAAAGCCATTGTTTAATTCATTATATGTGGAATTACTTTCCCTGCCAACCGTATAAGATATTCCAGCCAGGTTTAAAAGATCGCCTTCATAAGTGCAATCGATAAAAACTGATGCCTGAATTTGCTGGGTATTACGGGGAGTTCCGTAAGTGTTTACCAGGTTGGCCGTGGTAATTGTGGTTCCTGACTTTGTTACCGAGCTGATTCTTTTATCATAAATGACTTTTATGTTCACTTCTGCCATCATATCCTTAAATATTGCAGCAGCAGCTTTAGGTTCAAATTTCCATGCTTCCGGCGCGCCGTAATATTGGCCGAGACGAGTATAAAATTCCCTGGAATAACCACCGATTGCTTGTTTATTTCCTATATCAGTCTGACCCAGACCACCGGTTGATAACCCTCCGAGATGCCCGTCGGGAACAATCATTACAACAGACTTTCCCTGCTTTTGAGCAGTATAAGCGGCCACGATACCAGCTGAAGTTCCGCCATAAATACATATATCATATTTCTGTGTAACAGGCTGAGAACTTGCACTTAATCCTGTGATTAAAGTAAATAGTAGCATAAAAAGTCGCAATCTCATTGTTCGTTGTTAGTTTCTTACGATAGAATTCGTGTGTATTGATAATTATTTGACCTGCATGGAATATTTTGAGCGCGTTTCGTTGTAAAAGTTCTCGATCATCATGGCAACATTCATTGTATTCCTGCTGCCAAACATATCGTAACCGCCATAATAGCCCATCGGGGAGCTCGTTAGTACAAGTGTCCCTTTTCCTATCGACTTGCTTAACAGAAAAGGTACATCCTCTCCGTTGATAAGCTTGATCATGGCTTTCTCATCCCAGCCAGTCTTAACAGGTTTATATGCTGAAAGCGGTCCGAGGCCGGTTTGAAGCACTTTGCTAATGTTGTTCATTCCGGTAAGCCATTCACCTGTTTCAAACTTTGAAGCCCGTCGTGGTCGCGAGGCCTGGTCGGGTATCCATTTGACAGGAGGAACCTCCGGGAACCATTGATCAACCGGTATTTCACCAGTGCCTGCAAGTATCAGCAGGCCACCTTCATTTACAAACTGATGTAAATTCTTTATCTCGTCCTCGGGGATTTTAACTTCACCAGTAAACCTGTACAATATCACGGGGCGCCCGTGAGTTTTTCTGTTTGACAGATCTTTGAAATTTAGCGGCGATTTAGTGACCTTCCATCCTCTTTCCTGAAGATCAATTGAAAGGGGGCTACTGTTGCCGCCATTGTCATACAGCACCAGACTAGGGGGCGTTTCCGGGGCCTCATGATATAACTGAACATTGCCAAGCGAATATAGCGATGAGGCATTCAGCGCGGGCCATCCTGCCAGAACTGTTCTGTTTTTGCGCATATTAATACCCAGCATGAATGTGGTACCTTCTGGCGAAATTCCAACATTTGTCAAAGGGATTTTTACTTCTGAATAGCTCTGACCATTGATTTTTACTGTCCTTACCGGAGGCATCTCCATTTCGGTGTTAACGTAATCTAGCCCATCGTAAGATTTTGAATATTGTATCTTACCGTCTAGCCCCAGCACCATACGACGTAAATCAGGAGACAAGGGATCAGGCTGGATCAGGAATTCAAGCAGCGGAGCGGTTTGTTTGTTTTCAGGAAGCGGAGTTCTGAAATAGATATGCTTGCCGTCCCATCCGGCTGATACTGACCGGGAGCTTTCCGCGCCCGGGCCATATAACGTAATATTCTGTAGTACAGGATTTTCAGAAACAGACTTGACCAACCCCAGTTCATAGTTGCTCGCAAGGCCTTCTTTCATCAGGTACACTTTGTACCATGAGTCGAGCATCTTTTGCTCAAGCATGATCTGTTTTTGTATTCTTTCACGGCGATCAGAAGGCAGCGTTTCGATACTCGACAACGCCTTATTGAAATACTGGTAAAGGTTAGGGTACGATTCTGCCGGCAAAAAATCATCAATGTGGTTTACAGCCGAATTGGTGTAAACTGAAATGTTTTTCGGGCTAGCCCGCCACAGCTTTTCGGTTTCCCAATAATAATCTTCCATGTGCGTTGCAGCAGGGCCGTAAACCTTCGAGCACCAGTCAGCAACAATGTCTGCTGCTTTCACCTCCGTGTTCCACATCGCTTTTCCTGCGGCATATAGTGCCATACGGTTAGTATTCCAATATGTTCTTTCGGGAGCAGCCCGCCGTGGCGATCCGTAGGGAGGAAGTTCAGACATGTATCCGGTTATGTTTCTCTTTTTAAGAAAAGCCATCTGATCAGTGACCCAGGAAACCATAGGAACGTACATGGGTTTATCGAAAATAATATACTCGTAACCTCGAATTCCTAAGGTCACAGCCTTTTTCTGCCAGCCATCCATTTCCCGTATAGAGACATCATGAAACTTACTGCCGCTGCTTAAAAGATGACGGTAACTTACGTCGTACAAGGTATAAGGAATAAATTCAAAGGGTGCCACGGTTGCCGGCACCACCTTGTACTGCAAATAAGCATAGGTCCAGTACCGCTTGCCGGGATGTGTTTTTTCAAGTTTATTAATAACTGCAGCCGAAAATATCTGCCAGCGGGTTGTGACATCTCCAAGGGCCCTGCAGTCACTGCATTCACAGTATTGCGGCTGATCAGCCGGATAAAAGTGAACGACATCAGGATATGGACTTTGATCCCACCACCTGCCTATCATTGCCGCAACCTCATCCTGAACAGCTACATTGCTCCAGCATAACTGGGATGCACCTTTCGGATGTGGAACACGTTTACCACCAACCTGCGCAAGATATTCCGGGTGCTCCTTTAAAGTAGCAGCAGGAAATACCACATTATGTCCCGCTATACGAATTTGAAACCCTTTTTCTCTCCGGATTTGAAGATTAGGATTCTTGCCCGAATCAGGGCTGTGAGACACAACATTCATCCGGTTCCTGGCCATCCAGGTATCGGTATCTGGATCTCCATAACGAATGCCTGTAATTGCAAGAGAACGGACCTTAAGATCCGGCTTTTGAACAAGATTAATTTCGTCAACTGCAATATTACGGCGTTTTGGAATAAATTCGCCACTTTCACCCGGCCAGAACCATCTTACATCCAAATAATCCTGCAAGAAAGTATAAGTTGCATATAGGACTGCCGAAGGATTTGAGCCACTGATATATAATACATTTCGGTGAGTTCTCACCAGCACCAGTTCCTCACCGTCCGATGCTTTGATCGAAATAGCGTCATGCAGAAATTTGAAATCGGGACCCATGGAAGGGGTCCCGATAAAAATTTGACTTCGCTTAGGGTTTATTTTCGATTGAATGACCGGAAGCTCGCTTCCGGTCATTAATTTAATTACTCGCTGAAGTTCAGCCGCGGCATATTTTTCAGTTGGTGTAGCACCATGCCGTATTACTATCTCAGCTTTGCTTTTCTCAGAAACAAGGTTAATTGAATCTGCGTAACATAATTGAACACTGCGTAAACCGATCCAAAGAAATACTAATGTTATCCTACACACACTCTATCTTTTATTAAAACAAGATTCAAATGGTTTATCGATTATGTTACCCAGAATTCTTATTTCCATAGTTCGTGTTGTTCAATCGCGGTGTTTACATTTAGTTCATCCAACGGAATAGGATAAACCTTGTGTTTTTCTGACACATTCTCAAATGCTTCTTTCCATCTATTAAATGTTGTTGTTGTTGGCCAATTTGGATCCACCAACACTTCTTTCATTCTTGGAATAAAAATCCCCCAACGGATGAGATCTTGTTTTCGTAATCCTTCAAAAGCTAATTCCCGGGCTCTCTCCTCCCGGATTGCCTGTTGGAAAGCGGTTGCTGACAGAGCTGACACATCAATAACTGAAGTGGCGATAGCCGATGTAGCTGTCGCCCTGAGTCCGGCATAGGTAAACCCTACACCTGTTGAGGCAGGAGAAGAAGTACCGGTAGTATTAGTAGGGGCAACCGCAGATGATGTACCTGAGGATTGTACGGTATACAAACGAGTAAGGTGAAACACCTGTTCGCCAGCACTGTAAGGTGTATTAGCTTGCCACTGTGTGCCAATAGAAACCGTTGGCGCACTTGTATAACCAGAACCAGCATTAGTTACATGAAGTCCTGTAACTTTTCCTGTCGTAGAAGAAACAGAAGCAACGCCTGAAGCTCCCGTGCCGCCACCACCTGTAAAAGTAACAGGTATTTCATTAACTGTTCTATTATACCCTGTATTTCCCGATGTAGAAAGGGTAAGAGCACTGACCACCGATATTGGAGCCGTAGCAGGTGTATTAGCCGGGCGGCCAAAAGCCCTCCGTCGTACCTGATTTAAAGCATCATAAGCTCTTGCTGATGGTGCTGATGGCGTTCCGCCAATCATGCTTTCCGCCTCAGCGAACATTAGCAATACATCAGCATATCGTAACATCGGGAAGTTTGTAGCACTGTATTCAATAGCCCTGGGAAACGGCTCATACTCCCTTCTCCATTTTCCCATCACCCTATCAAAATCGGTAATAGGCTTATAAGTTTTAAGGAGACTGTTGCTACCTACATAGGCAAATTCTGCAATGGCCCAGTCGCGTCGAATATCACCCGCTTCGTACGATTTATACAAATATGGTGTGGCACCCATATATCCATAAGCATAACCACCGAGCACATCAGGTGGCTGATTATCGACCATCCGTACCGTCCCATAATTAACCCATCGTCCGCCCAAATCTAATCCGCCCGTACTATTTCCGTAAAAGTCAAGCTCCCAGATTGTCTCTTTGAACTCATTGTCAAACACGTCCTGGCTCTGATTCTTAAAAATCTGAGTATAGTCTGTATGCAACCTGTGAATATTGTTTTGAATAACACTATCTGCCCAATTTCTGGCATCGGCATATTTTGACACATCCATAATAGGCTCGCCTGCCATTCTAAGACATACCCTTGCCAATATGCCTTGTACAGCAGATTTTGAAATGCGACTGGGACTGTTATAAGTAGTATAAGGATATACAAGTGTATTAGCTTCTGTCATATCCGCTACAATTTTATCATAGATAACTCTGGCTGGAACTTTCGGAATGGCAGTTTTTCTGCTGTCAGTAGTTGGCTCAAGTATCAATGGTACATCTCCCCACAATGTTACTAACTGATAATACATAAAAGCTCTGATAAACAATGCTTCACCTTTTATGGCCGCACGTTTTCTTGCAGTCATAGTGGGTTTGTTAATATTTGCCAGCAAATTGTTCGCCTTATTAATGCCCTCATAAAGCTCATACCACATATTCTTTGTTCTGCTTTCTGAGGTTAATATACTATAGTTAGCAGGATGAAGACCTGTATTCCTATAAAATTCCACGTCAGTACCAGCTGAGGATAAGTACATATGTAGCCCGTACGTTGTGGTTCTGGTAAGACTCTCGAACACGCCAGCTAGTGCTTCAGTGAGTTGGGCTTCGGTATTATAGTATTGTTCCGGAACGGCATAATCTGTAGGCACTGTTTCGAGAAATTTTTTGCACGATGTTGACCACGTCAGAATCAGTGCGAAAATAAATATGCTTATTTTTTTCATGATAATATTAAAAAGAAATGTTTACACCAAAAGTTAATGTCCTTGCATGAGGATATACTGAATAATCGAATCCTGGCCGTAAAGCGGAGTTACCAAATTTTGACACTTCTGGATCAAAACCCTCATACTTTGTCCAGGTGTATAAATTCTGCCCGGAGACATATAATCGTGCGTTGCTTATTTTAGCCCTATTTAAAAGTTGTTTAGGCAAAGAATAACCTAAAGAAACCGTTTTCAGTTTCAAATATGATCCATCCTCAACCACGCGGTCTGAATACCAACTAGTGGTAGGTCCGCTGCCCCCTGTTGAATAATACTCGTTGTTTTGATTTTCCAATGACCAGCGATTATTATAAGTGGCAAACATATTTTGAGTGGTTTGACCACCGCCTTCAAAGATTATGCGGTTTGCATTCATAATGTCAGCGCCAACCGAGAACTGCAAGAACAAATTCAGGTCGAAATTCTTATAGTTAAAGTTGTTAGAAAATCCACCAGTGTAGTCAGGATTTGGGTCTCCGATGATGGTAGCATCCTCGGCATTGATTGTACCGTCTTCATTAACGTCGCGGTATTTAATATATCCAGGTTGTACTGTACCGGTATATTTCGGTACTTCTGTCTTCAGTGTATAAACACCAGGTGCTGTTTCATTAAAATCCTCTAGCTGATAGTTACCTATCCAATCGTATCCTAAAAAGCGAGCAATAGGTTTACCTACTTCAGCAATATACAACGGCACTTGTGTGGTGAAAGTGCTCCAGGACGCAGTGTTTATCATCTCAGTTTCACCATCGGACAGCGCCAGAACTTTATTTTTGTTAAAAGAGATGTTAAAGTTAGAATTCCATCCAAAGTTTTTATTCTTAATGTTTATTGTATTCAGGTTAAACTCAATACCCTGGTTTTGAACCTTACCAATATTCTTAATAGCGCTTGAAAAACCGGTAGACCCTGGCATACGAGCATCCAACAGCAGATCTGAGGTTACTTTTCTATAAATATCTGCTTCCAATGAAATCCTTTGATTAAAAAATCCAAGATCCAAACCAATATCCGTTTGGAAAGTTGTTTCCCATTTCAGGTCGCTGTTGCCCAACTCAGACAGCAGAGCGGCTTTAGTTATAGTAGTACCGTCGAAGCTGTAGCCAGCGCTTGCCGGAAGAGTGACCCTTGTGAGGTAATCATTATAACCAACGCGGTTGTTACCAGTTCCGCCATAACTGGCTCTAACCTTGGCATTTGAAAGAAAAGTCAACGGCTTCATAAAGTTCTCATCGCTTAACCTCCAAGCAATGGCAGCAGAAGGAAAGTAACCCCATTTGTTTCCTTTTGGAAATTTAGAAGAACCATCTGCACGCATTGACGCCGTAAACATATATTTTTCATTGAAAGTATAATTAACTCTTCCCAGAAACGACCCAAGCGTGTATTCTCCTGAGGTAGCGGTAACTCTTAAAGGTATACCTTCATCAAATCCTGAGATTCCCAGATATTCGTTTGGAATATGTGTTACTGCAGAACCAGATGTTTTTGCATTAAAGCCTTGAGCCGTGGCACCAACCAATACATTCAATGAATGTTTAGGAGTAAATTTCCGGTTAAATGTTAATGTGTTCTCATTTAACCAAGATGTTGATTCAGTAAAAAGAATTGACCCATTTACACCGTTAGTAATTCCCGAATTGGTTAAAGGACTTCCAAATGGGGTTTGTGAACCATTAAAACTAATATTACGTCTGCGGGTACTTGTAATACCTCCTGTTATGCGTAATTTAAAGTACTTAGCAAAGTCATAATTACCAAATATATTAGAAGTGAATATATTAGAAAAGGATTCCCTTACTGTATTCTGAGCAGTTTTAATAGGATTAAATCCCCCCGCCACAACAAACTCCTGGTCCTCATCTTCAAATTCCTCGTCCTGGTCTATCTGGATTACACTTGTTGCTACAGGCCTGAAGGCCCAAACGCTGTATAATAAGTTTCCCTGATAAAAACCATTACCTCCTGTAGACGGACTGATACCAAACTGCTTCGTATTACTGTAGGTGGTATTAAGCCCTACTTTAAACCTTTCATTTACGGTTTGGTCAATATTTACCCTACCCTGATATCTGTTATATCCGGAATTTACAATTATCCCATCCTGATCTAATAAATTACCGGAAATAAGATACCTTGTTCCTTTTGATCCTCCACTCAATGATATAGAATGATTTGCAAAAGGAACATTTCCAAACAAGGAGTCCTGCAAGCTGATTGATTCGACATTACGGTAATCTTCAAATGTGCGTCCTAAGGAGTCAAGATACCTCGATGCAGCGACTCCAGGGTTACGTTCACTTAAATATCTTACGTATTCATAGGGATCCATCATTTCCATTTTATTGGTATTCTTCATAAAACCGTAAAAGCCGTTATAGTTAATAACAGGTTTTCCTTCCTTGCCTTTCCTGGTTGTAATAACAATTACACCATTTGCTCCTCTTGACCCATAAATTGCTGTAGACGAAGCATCTTTTAATACCTCAATCGATTCTATTTCCTGAGGGTTAAGTGCATTATTATCAGGATTTTCTACAGGAAAACCGTCAATAACATATAACGGAGAGTTATCTTGAGTAATCGAGTTATTCCCCCGAATCACAACACTAACATTAGACCCTGGTTGGCCATCATCAGCGCTGGCGGTCACTCCGGCAACACGCCCGGCAAGTGCCTCTTCAAAAGACCTTACTGGGGCTTTTTGTAAATCCGGCATTTTAACCGAGCCTACCGCCCCAGTCAAATCCTTACGACTTACCTCGCCATAACCTATCACTACCACCTCATTCAGATTAGTTCCCTGAGGGTTCATTGTAACATTGATTGAAGTCTCGGTACCAACAGTTCTTTCCTGTATTTCAAAACCAATTGATGTGAATACAAGTATCGGGTTGGTGCCTGGAACGTTGATTTTGTAATTCCCATTCAGGTCTGTTTGTGTACCAACACTGCTACCTTTCACCATAACGCTTACACCAGGTAATCCAAGCTGCTCGTCTGATGAAATAACACGTCCTGTTACAGTATGAGACCCCTGCGCAAGAACACTTTGAATGAAAAGCATACAAAGGAAAATGCATAGAAAACTTAGTAATTTTGATTTCATATTAATTAATTTAATTTTACATTATTAATGTTTTAATATCAGTTATAACTAACTGCTCGTGGTGGTGCCAGACCCTTCTCTCTTTTTGAATTGGCGATAATATGATTGTTTAGATAACTTGTTCCAATCGAATGTGGTAAATACCTTTAACAAGATTAATAGTAAATATCTATATTTCAGAGCGAAGGAGCTATTTTTTTTACGCAACCGTTGCCGGAATTATCAAGAAAAAAGTTATTTATCTGGCGAGCTTTTTTGAAGCTTATAAATAGTATTTCAAGTTCTGGTTCGTGATTATTTGAAAAGTCCAATCGCATCCGAAATCTGGTATAATGATCAGTATTGATGCCCCCTGAAACCACGCCGATACCTATGAAACCTAGGGGATATGACGGTTTTAAAATATAAGGCTCCATATGATCCGCAAATTATGCCCTTATAGTTTAGACGCGGGAATACGACTACTGGGTAAAGTTGTCGTTATCGTCCGAGGAGAAAATGACAGCTACCAGGTTCCTTTGTGCAGGTGGTCTGCTTTTTTATTTTTAACAGGTTTCAGAGGTATGTATAAGCCTCCGGTTTTATTCAGCCAGTGCCATAACTCTGCATTTAGCTGTTTGGCCGTTGCCTGATGTTCTGCATCTCTAATGAGGTTATTGAGTTCATGAGGATCCTTCTGGATGTCATACAGTTGATTGATATCCCAGATTCCCTGGCTGCGTATATACTTATACTGATTGGTACGCACTGCATATTGAGTTGGAGTTTGCGGAAATTCGTTTTCCCAATAATATTCGTAAAACACTCTATCACGCCATGGGATAGAAGAACCTTGAAGTATAGGCAAAAACGACTCTCCTTCCATCTGCACAGGCTTCTTAACCCCGGCCATATCCAGAATACTCGGACCAATATCAATATTAAGAACCATTTGCTGAATACTAGTCTGTGGCTTTATAAGATCCGGGCATCGCGCCAGCAAAGGCACACGCATTGACTCTTCAAATGCTGTGCGCTTATCAATCAATCCGTGCTCGCCAAAAGCGAAGCCGTTGTCACCCATGTATATAAACAAGGTCTCTTCGTCCAGGTTATTCTCTTTCAAATAATTCAAAACCCTTCCAATGCTATTGTCTACGCCCATTAAGGTTTCAAGATAGTCTCTATAATTAGCGTCAAAATCAAGCTGGCCGTGGTACATAAAATCCACTCCGTGCCAGCTTCGACGCTGTTCCCTTACCCAATTGGGAATATCCTCGGTATTAAAGTCATAAGCGCTTTCATCTAAACGCCGACCAGAAAATTTCTTACTGTCCTGGTCTGCAGTAGTAAACATTGAAAGAGGATATGTTATCTGCAGATCTTTGTAGGTACCTTTATCGCGCCTGGCCGGCTGAAGTGCTGAATGAACAGCCTTGTGTGATAGGTAAACAAAAAACGGTTTATTTTTATCTCTCTTTTTTTGAAGCCACTCTAATGTCAGATCGGTTAAGACATCGGTTACATAACTGCTATCATGATACTGTACATGCTTTCCATCTATATTCAGCAACGGATTGTAATACCTCCCCTGCCCCCTGAAACTGACCCAATGGTTAAATCCAGGCCGCGGGCCATCGTCACCTCCTCCCATGTGCCATTTTCCAAAAAAAGATGTTTGGTAACCCGCTTTCTGCAAGTATTGCGGAAAGTAGATCAGATTTGCCGGAGCGGGTGCGGCATTATCAACTACAGTATGAGTATGTGCATACTGACCGGTTAGAATGGATGCTCGACTTGGAGAACACAAGGACGTGGTTACGAAGGCATTTTGAAAATGTGCCCCTTCATTGGCCAGTTTATCCATGTTGGGTGTTTGTAAACCGGGTACCTTTCCAGTAAATCCCATAAAATCATAGCGGTGATCATCAGAAAGAATAAATATTATATTTCTAGGCTTAACGCCGGGAACGATGTCATAGCTAAGTGGCGGTTGGTTTTGAGCAAACAGCGCGGTAATAAAAAGGAATTGCGTGAGGTTTATAACCACAATGCAAGAGGTAAGCTTTTTTTTAAACTTCATATTCATCTGTATGTAAACTCATGATAAACAGCAAAGATTAACTGGCTGTTATGTTTTTACTGAAACTGGTTTGAGTTTCGATAATTCAATTTTCAGACGCATATTTAGGGTTAATTTTATCTATTTAAAAATGTCAAATCCCAGTAAATAGACATTTTTAACCCTCAAATATCGCTTATCGCTACCACAACTAGTCCCGGCATCGGTTGCGTAAAAAAATAGTCGACAACTCAAAAATTTTCAATGGTTTACTGTTAATCTTGTTCTGTATAATTCAAATACTTTGTAATTGACCTTTATTGATAAGATCTTTATTTAAGAGGTATTATGGTAATGAAAAGAATCTACCTATTAACTGCAGTTACAAATACAACATTGCCATTAAGGCTTATTGACAACACAATATTATATCAGAATATCAGATGAAAAAAATCAGACACACTGCGATCACATTCTGGAGCCTAAACACCTGTTATGCTATTATACTTGTTTCGTTAATATTGGGGACCGAAGCTCAAGCGCAACAGGAATTTGATGGTATCCGGGGAACACATCGCTGGCCAATGTTTACCGACGCCCCAAATTCATTCTATAAATATCTTTCAGAAGAGGCATATATCTACCTGGACAAGCGGGCGGAAAAAGTTGCTGCAATTAAAACCGCAGATCAATGGAAACAACGACAGGAATGGGCCAGGAAAGAACTAATGGATGCTATCGGCACTTTTCCTGAAAAAACCCCGCTGAAGGCCCGAATAACAAGCGTAGTAAAAAAAGACAATTTTAATATTGAAAATTTTGTGTACGAATCGCAGCCGGGATACTACGTCACCGCATCATTGTTTATCCCAAATAACCTAAAAAATAAAAAAGCTCCGGCAATAATCTATTGCAGCGGACACTCAGGTTCTGGCTACCGCTCATACCAGGGTGTTGCGCTTAATCTTGTTTCAAAAGGATTCATAGTACTTGCATTTGACCCTGTAGGGCAGGGTGAACGGATCCAATACTATAGTGAGAAAAAAACTGGCCCCAGGTCCCAATACCCCTCCAGATTCCAATACCCATCGTATGAACATTCGTATCCCGGGGCCCAGACTTTTCTTACCGGCGATTCTATGGCTGAATATTTCATTTGGGATGGAATTCGTGCTGTTGATTATCTACTTACCCGCAAGGAAGTTGATCCGAAACGCATAGGAATTACAGGACGCTCAGGTGGAGGCACCCAAAGCGCTATTATTGCGGCATTCGACGACAGGATAAAGGCAACAGCTCCGGAGAACTATATCACCAATATGAAACGCCTTTATCAATCTATGGGGCCGCAGGATGCAGAACAAAATTTCTATCACTGGATAAAGCGTGGCCTGGACATGGCCGACCTTCTAATAGTCAGGGGGCCACAACCAACTTTGGTTATAACAACGACACGTGATATGTTCCCTTATCAGGGTGCAATGGAAACTGCGGCCGAAGTTTCCCGGATGTATGCAGCATATGATAAGCCGGAAAACTTCCAGATCATTACCGATGATGCCGCCCATTCTACTACTAAAAAGAATACCGAAAGGATGATTGCATTCTTTCAGAAACATCTGGATAACCCCGGAGATTCAACCGAACTTCAGGTAACGAGGCTGGAACCGTCCGATATACGTGTAACTCCAACCGGCCAGCTGGCAACCTCTCTTAAAGGTGAAACAACATTCAGCCTGAATAGTAAAGTTGCAGAAAAGCAAATGGAAGTATTGCGGTCATCCCGGAAGAATAACCCGGCACATTTAAAAGAGGCAGTAAATATGGCAAAACTCCTTTCCGGGTATACAGCACCGGCTAAAGTGGAAAAGCCATTTTTCACAGGAAGAGCTCAAAGAGACGGCTATACTTTGGAAAAACTGTTTATCACCGGCGAAGGCGGTTATGCCATTCCTTATCTGTTGATGCAGCCTGTAAAATCTAACGGCAAAGCTTTGCTCTATATTCATCCTGATGGCAAAAAGGCAGATGCCGATGTAGGAGGCGATATGGAGTGGTTTGCCCGGAATGGGTTTACAGTATTGTCGCCTGACATAATCGGCACCGGTGAAATGGGACCGGGAGTGTATCGTGGGGACTCTTTTATTGACAGCGTTTCTTATAATTTGTGGTTTGCGGCAATGAATGTGGGCAAAAGTATTGCCGGAATACGTGCCGCAGACATGGTAAAATTAGCGAAATTGCTTAGAACGGACAGCACAATAAACCAAGTGTACGCACTTGCGAAAAGAGAGATGGCTCCACCCCTTCTGCATGCAGCCGCGTTTGATAATAGTATTTCCGCAGTGGCCATTGTACAGCCCTACTCTTCATACAGGGAACTTGCGTTAACACAAGATTATCACCCGGATTTCCTTCACAGTTCTGTTGCGAAAGCCATTGGCAAATATGATCTTCCTGATCTCGCTGCAAGCCTGGCACCTAAAAAACTTTTGATCATGAATGTAACAGATGGAGCTGGTAATAACTCCGGGACAGCAGGCATCAAGGAAGACTTGCTCGTCATTGAATCTGCATATCGGGCGAATAATTCACTTGTCAACCTCCAGATCATTCCCAACACGGGAACCACCGATCTGAGAACAGCATATAAACTATGGATTGATTAGCAATTACTAATGGCCGTCAGCCTTTACAAATGTTACAGATGCTGATTTTACACCGGTGCTGTAAATGATGTTTTGCGTGAGTTTTGTTTTCTTAACCAGGCTTTGGACGATCATATCTCCAGAACAGATAGGCTATAAAAGGCACTTCATCCCGTAAACGACCTCCTAAAAGATCGCTTAAAGGGCGCCCTAACACTTTACCCTGAATATCCAGGCAAGCCATTTCCAGGGCTGCATACAACCGTGCGTTTGATAAGTAATAGATACTTCGCAGAACTTTTAGCTTCATCATCTCGAGCTGGAAAGGGTCTAAGCCAATGATCCTCGGTTTAAGTTTCTGCAATGCAGCCCGCTGATCACCTCCGCCAACCTCACCCAGACCAATAATCCCTTTGTCTGTAATAACTTCAACAATAGTTCTTAAAAAATATCCCGGATGCACCCCTGTATTATGCCTTAGCTGAGCATTCAACGGAATGGCGACGCAACGGGTTCTTAAATCTATGATCTTCATTTATTCCTGTATCTGCAATTCTTATTATAGTAGACTCTTATCACCTGGTTTGTGGATAGAATTTATTTTTAAAATCCGTCTCCGTCCTTCTTTAATTCAAAGATAGCTTCTTGTGAAGCTCCGGATTTATCTTTCCAGGTTACCCGGTACTTTCCTTTAAAACCCCTGAAACTGACTGGTTTGCTGCCATCTGTTTTAACAGTCAGGTTGGTTTTCCATTGGTTGTTGATCAGGTCATTTAAAGCATAATAGGCAGTCTTGGGGGTCATGTTCCTGGTAAAAATTCCTGAGCTTGTTGGTTCCCCCGGAGCGCCGCAGTCATCCACAAGGTTCCACCAGGTGATGCCCATCATTTTATCTAAACTGAACCACAACCTGTAAAGATTGTAAGCTACCATTGCCTGTATCGCCCTGCCCCTGGTATCATCTGACGGGGCCGTAATTGTCACCTCGCTAATGTGTATGGGCCTGTTCAATTTTTCAAACAGGCCTATTTTTGCACGCACCATCTTAGGCGTTTCAAATTCTTTACCGGCTGCAATTTCTTCGCCTCTTTGCGGATCGAACATATGGTTCTGCAATCCTATAATGTCAATCCTGGCTCCCCTGGCGATAAGGGCATTTATCTGATCCACGTAATTCTGGTTGAGCTTCCAGTCGTTAATATTCAGTTTAACGTCCTTTGGAAAAACCTGCTCTGCTTTTTTAAACGAATGGAAAGTATAGTCGCCGGGCATAAGTACCCCATAGGTACTGTTAGTTACCGGATCGCCTGAAACTGCATTGCCAAAATAATCCTGCGAACTTTCATTTACCACATCCCAGCTGGAAAGACGCCCGCCATAATGAGAGGCTATTTCTTCGATGTGCTTCTCATAAATGCCCTTTAATAATTTACTATACTCCGGGGCTATTTCTGCTACTTGTTTATTCGTCAGCTTTTTAAGATCCTCCCGGGTATATTTGCTCAGGCGCTCTTTTTCTGCCTGAGGTGCAAATTTCTCTACCAGCCACTCCGGATGCTGCCACCTGGAATGTCCCCAGGTAAGTGTATGACCATGGAGCCGGATCCCGCGGCTTTCGCCATACTCCACAATAGCATCTGTGGAAGGCCTGCGCCAGTGTGGCTGTGATTTCGGATCTGCAACAGTATTCCAAAACTCTTCGGTGTCCCAGTATTCTTCACGAAAGCGCGGACGGTTCGGTTCCATCTCGAATTTCTTCCAGTAAAATGGTACGCTGGCCGAGTTGAACAATGTCCCGAACGCATCCCGGTAACGCCGGTTCCGTTCATGAGTGCCTAGTTGATTGAAATTGAAAATATTAGCTCCGAATATAAAGTCATGTGTTAATTGCTCGATCTGAACTTGTCCATCCGGGGCAAGGCCGGCAATGTTAAGGCTGGCATTCGCTTTCCGGTTCTTTTCAATGTCTTTGTCAATTTTATCCTGAACATCTTTATTCCAGATCTTCCAGTATGCAGGACTCATGACATCTTTTACCAGTTCAAAATTCCACTCCTGAACGGTCGGCTGTGTTTGAGCGTTCAAAAGTGTCGATCCTGCAATTACCAATATTGCTGTTAAAGTCTGTATCTTCATTATAAGTATAGTAAGCTTTTATGTCGCGTTAACTTTTTAAACTTTGTTATTAATAGTAAACGTGTCGTCTCTTTAGCTGATACAAAATTAATATCCCGGGTTTTGATCTTTCTGCGGATCCAGCGCAGGGTTAAAGTTCATTTCCGAAACAGGAATTGGCCATAACAAATGCGTATCAGCAACATCTTTACCCACAGTAGCTTTAATGATCTCTTTTACCCGCCCTGTACGTTTCAGATCCAGCCATCGCTTTCCTTCATATTGTGTTTCGTAGCCACGTTCTTTTAAAACAAGATCCACAAAAGAATTCAGATTATAGTTTCCTAACACAAAATCGAATTCTGACGGTGCATTTGGATTCCTTCCGTATGCCCGCCTGTGAACCATATTCAATTTTAGCATTGCATCTACGGTAGGTGCATTATTTGCACGGGCATCCGCTTCAGCGTAAAGCAGCAGCAGATCTGCATAGCGGTATAGGGGATAATCATTTGCTGCAAAAGCTGTCCGCTGCGGGTCACGGTACTTTCTGTTAAGCAAGGTGGTATTCCCTAAACCAATATTCCAAATGTACCAGTCATGCTCCTTTCGAAGATCACGGTTATCCCAGTTTTTATAAACCGGATTCTTTTGATTGTCGGTATAATGAGCAAAGAAACCTGCGCGATTATAATAGGGCGCACCCGGGTGGTGCGCAAAATGCGGACCCTGCCACCCCTGTGTCTGATTATACTTCAAATAAAAGATCTCCTCAGTAGTATTGATCACATTCGGACCGTAGATCTTCTGAAAGTCTTCAGAGACAGTGACATCTACCAGCTTGTAAACGTTCGACTTGATCACTTCGTCTGCTTTATCTCTGGCTTCTTTGTATTTCCCCTGGTAAAAATAAACATCAGCCAGCAGGGTTTTCGCCGACCATTTCGTTGGGTGGCCCGAAACTGGTACTGTGGGCGGTAAGTTTGTTTCAGCAACAGTCAGATCTTTAATGATCTGCGTGTATATATCAGCCTCTGAAGAGCGGGGCACATCAAGAGCGGTCATATTTCCTTCAGTCCTTAAAATCACACCTCCCCAGTTTCTTACTAAAATAAAGTAGGTGAAAGCGCGAAGGAATTTCGCTTCAGCTACCGTTTTTGTGATATCGGTTTGCGAGATATCTTTCCCTTTCGGTGCATTAGCGATGACCAGGTTCGCATTCCGGATAGCAAGATATAAATTATCCCAAATCTGCCCGGTCCTTGTAATGTTCGTGCCGTCGAGCCCCTGGAATTCGCTGACTATGCCATAACTCCCTCTGCCATAGCTGTAGTCGGTTAACGCCTCCTGCAGGGCAAAATACAGACCTCCTAATGAGGTAGTGCTTTTGAGCGGGGTATAGATAGCGTTAACAGCAGTCTGAACTTCCTCAGCAGTATTATAGAATGTTTCTACGGCTACAGACTTCGGTGCTTCCACCAAAGCATCCTTACAGGATATCAGGCAGACCATCAATAAGAATATAAGTATCTTTTTCATCGTTATTTAGCTTTTAAACGGTAATAATATTACCGCATTAGTTGATGTAGTTCTGTTATTTGTCATGTACATGCTACAGGCCGGCACGTATACCTATGGTATATGTTTTGGCCGTTGGGTAAGTATGGTGGTCAATCCCCTGGTTTACAGAGTTTGAGCCGCCTTTGGAATTCACGTCCGGATCCCACCATGAATAGTCGGTGATCGTCAGTAAATTCTGTCCGCTTACAAACAACTGCGCGCTGTTTATCCCGCGTACGCCCCATTTGCTGAATGGGATGGTGTATCCCAGCTGGATATCCCGTAACCTCACATAAGTTCCATTTTCAACGAAACGATTGGAAACCAGCGAAGAAACGGTTCTGCTGGGAACCGGGTATTTCGAACTAACATTCTGCGGAGTCCAGTGATTCAGGAAAACTTCCCTTGGCATATTCAAGCCATATCCATAATCAAGCGTGTAATTTACAGCGCTCAAATTCATGAGATCATTACCAACGGACCCCTGGAAGAACATCGAAAGATTAAAACCTTTATATTCCATCGATGAACTCAGACCGAAAATAAAATCAGGATTAGGATCGCCGATGATCGTTTTATCAAATGAATTGATCAAACCGTCGTTATTGGTATCCACATATTGGATCTTGCCGTTGGCATCATAACCGTTCTCGGTGTATCCGAAAAAGGCGCCAAGCGGCTCCCCTTCCCGCAGGATATTTACCACGTCATTTACCAGTGTGATGTTATACGAAGACCCTAACACATCTTTTCCGCCATATAGTTTGGTGACTGTATTTTTATTGAATGCTATATTGCCTGATACATCCCACTGAAATGACTTGTTAAACACATTGGCATCGACAGAAAGTTCAAAACCTTGGTTTCTGATAGACCCAATGTTCTGTATCGTATTGGTGAATCCCAAAGATGACGGGAGTGAAACCGTATTTAAAAGATCTGTTGTATTCTTGATATAGTAATCTCCAGTCAGACGCAGCCTGTTGTTGAAAATACCTGCGTCAATTCCAAAGTCTAATGTTTCGGTTGTTTCCCAGCGCAGATCGCCCGGGAGACGAGTTCCAGGTGCAAATGTGGTATACAAAGCGTCGCCAAAAACGGTTTTGCCTGATGTTAATTGATTTAGGGTAGTGTACGGACTGATCGCCTGACTTCCCGTACGACCCCAGCCTGTACGCAGCTTAAGGTCTGAAATCCATTCTGCATTTTTTATAAATTCTTCTTCCGAAATCCTCCAGGCTAGTGCTCCGGAAGGAAAATAACCCCATTTGTTGCCTTCTGTGTACCGGGATGAGCCATCGGCACGCATACTGAGCGTCAACAAATACTTATTATTAAAGCCGTAGTTTACGCGACTCAGGTATGAGGTAACGGCTGAAAGAGAGTAATCCGACTGTGGTATACCCGGAGTTTCGGCAGCACCAAGGTTATATGACTCGGTGACGTCTGTCAGAAACCCTGTTCCCGAACCCGAAATGGATGTGTTTGTGAAATTTTGAAAAGTAAATCCACCCACCGCAGTAAGGCTGTGCTTATTGAAGCTTTTCGAATATGTAATCGTGTTTTCATTCAGTAAACTCAACGATTCATCCGAGCTGACAGATTCCCGGCCCGGAGACGCTAAATACTTCAGTGTCGTATAGCCGTCAAATCGGTCATCTGCATTTTCAATACCACCCATTATCCGGATAGCCAGTTCTGGAATAGGTTTATAAACTACTGAAGCATTAGCGAGTATGCGGTTAGAACGGGTTATATTGGTAGTCTCATTAAGATAATTAATCGGACTAACGATACTGTTTGAGCCCCAGCTGTATGCTGTGGATAAAATCCGGTAGCTGCCGTCGGGGTTGAACGGAGTTACCGTAGGATAAGCTGCCACGGTCCCACTAATCAATGAGTTACCTCTGTCGCCCCCATTACTAGGTTGGTCATCCCTTCTGAGCCTTGACAAGGTGACGTTATAATCGACACTGAATTTATCACTGAGCGTATGTGCAATGCTGGCCCGTACAGAATAGCGATCATAACCGCTGCTTTTAATAATGCCATCCTGATTGAAAACGCTGCCGCCAACGGAGAACTTTGTTTTCTCATTTCCACCGCCAATAGTAATGTTATGGTTCTGCATCGGAGCATTCCGAAATGTGAAATCCTGCCAGTCGAACCCTTCACCGGCTGCGTCAATTTCTGCCTGGGTAAAACGTGCCGGAAAGTTATCGTTTGCTGCCACCCGGTTGTAAAACGTAGCGTATTCAGTCGCGTTCATCAGCTCCAGCTTTTTTCTGAGCTGCTGTATGCTGAACGTACTTTCAATATCTACAGTGGTGCGGCCGGCTTTTCCTTTTTTGGTTGTAACCAGTATCACCCCATTTGCACCGCGCGAACCGTATATCGCGGTAGCCGATGCATCTTTTAGAATCTCAATAGATTCGATATCACTGTTATTTAATAAAGCGGGAGCACTCCCCATGGGAAAACCATCCACCACGTATAGCGGCTCGTTACTACCCTGAATAGAATTTGTGCCTCGGATCCGAATACTTGCCGGAGCACCAGGAGCACCTGTGTTTTGCTTGACCTGAACACCCGAGGCCCGGCCAGAAAGCGCCTGAACCAGACTGCTTGATGGAAAGGCGTTGATTTCTGCCCCTTTCACCTGAGAAACTGACCCGGTAAGATCACTTTTTCGGACGGTGCCATAACCCACAACAACCAGTTCGTCGAGCTGCCGGCTATCTGTCTCAAGCTGTACATTAATTGTGCTTTGTCCTCGCGTCGGAATAGTCTTTGGTACAAATCCGATATACGTAAATACCAGGGTAGCGCCTTCTGAAGGCACCAGAATCGAATAATTTCCCGCGGCGTCTGTGGAGGTTCTTACAGTGGAACCCGCCACTGTAACTGTTACTCCTGGCAATGGTTCAGATCCTGAGTCGGTAACTTTACCAGAAACCGTAACTCCCTGGCTGAAAACAGGTGTCTGCACTGCCACAAAGAATAATAATGATAGTATTAGTTTCTTCATTTTTTGAGCAATTTAAAAATTAATAATTTTATATTATAAAATTAAATTTATCTATTATTCAATAATAAAAAAATAGTTTCATGTGCGCAAGCATTTAGCTTTTAATTTCTTTGCAAAGTGCAGAACTCGGGCTTGCCGGAATATGTGGAGACAGAAAAATGTTACGAGTTAAAAACGAGTACGATCACATTTTATAGAATAAATGTATTGTAACGATCTATTTGCCAGTCCGCGCATCCCCGATGTTACCCTATACAGACATTGTTACAGTTTGAGACTGACTAAAATTTAATCAACAAATGATTTCGGCCATCCCGATGGAAGAGACGGATCATATTTCGGGTTCTTTTCAGGTATCTTTGCTTTCACATCTTTCCGCCAGGATTCCAGTTCGCGAAATAATTTTGAAGCAATTTCAGGATTTTTTGAAACCAGATTCACATTTTCCATCAGGTCAGTCTTCAAATTAAATAACTCTCTGGAGTCATCCTCAAAATAATGTATCAGCTTCCAGTCGCCTTTAATGATGGCACTACTCGGCTGTCCGAAGGGCTGACCGGTGTAATGGGGGTAATGCCAGAATAAAGCTCTTTCCTTCATTTCTTTGGTAACAGATCCCCCGAACAGAGTGTTTTTTATGCTTATGCCGTCAATCTTAATATTAGCCGGTCTTTCAACTCCGGCCACATCCAATAAGGTGGGAAACAGGTCGTATTCAGTAACAGGCCTGTCACTTATCGTTCCCCTGGCAATTTTTCCAGCCCATTCAAAGATCATTGGAGCTCTGATACCACCCTCGATTAACCCTCCTTTTCCGCCGCGGAATGGTGTGTTGTTAGTTTGAGGCACTCTTCCTCCGTTGTCAGATAGAAAAACAATCAGTGTATTCTTTCTCAGTCCTTTATCTTCCAAAAATCTTAGAACTCTGCCGATGCCCTCATCCATATGCTCATGCATGGCTGCATACAAGGCGTTGTCTGGTCCCTCTTTTGGCACTCCATTTTTTAGATATTTATTTACCAGGGCTTCTTTGGCCTGGATGGGTATGTGTACCGCATGCGTTGAAAAATACATAAACCAGGGTTTTGTCTTTGGCTGATCCAACCATTCAATTGCTTTATCTGCAAAATGATCGGTTAAAAATTTCCTGCCCGTCCCTTCTTCTCCATAGAACCCATTGGTTTGAATCGAATCTTCATCCACGAAAAAAGTCGAAGGATTGCCCAGATTCATCATGTACTGGTAATCGAATCCTTGTTTATCAGGCATCTGTGTAATGTTGCTTCCCAAATGCCACTTCCCAACCATTGCAGTTTGGTACCCCCCCTTCCTGAGCACTTCTGCAATAGTAACCTCTCCGTTGGGCAGAAATTGCTGAAAAGTCTTCTCAATCAACTTCGGATTTTTGTATCGCGCTATGCCCCCGGGAATCCAGTTCGTAATCCCAACCCGTGCAGGATATCTTCCGGTAAGGAGTGCAGCCCGTGTGGGTGAGCAAACAGGAGCCACATATGCATTAGAAAATTTTATCCCGTTCGTCGCGATCTTGTCAATATTTGGAGTCTGCCAGGGCTTGTGTCCATAAGTGCTGATCCCGTTTACACCCATGTCATCCACTAAAATCAGGAGAATATTCGGCTTTTGATTCTGGAAGCCCTTTCCTTGACCGTTAACTACCTCCCAGCAAGCCAGCATTAAAATGGCCAGGAATTGGAAAGTAACTATCACGTGTTTCATTTTTTTGAATTATTATGGACAGAGAAAAAAATTATAATTTTTATATTATAAAATTTAATTTATGTATAATTCAATGATAAAAATTAATGTGATAGAAATCAAATATTTTAACATTTATTTTCCAAAAAAAAAGTGAGACGAATTAGTTCCCTAAACAAGGAAGAGTTACAGGATCGAAAATACTATTTAAGCTTTTGAGAAATCGTTTGGGCAGCAGTTTGAAGACGTTCCCATATTTTAACTTTGTCGGCCTGCATATACCTGTAGTCCGGCATATAAACACTTAAACTTGCAATAATCCTGTTTGCCTTATATACAGGCACTGCCAATCCGATAATCTGCTTATTCATAGTGACCTGAGTGGCTAGTTTCTCACTACGAATCTTTTTAACTTCGGCCAGCATTCCTGCACGTGTAGAGGCTTCTGCCCACATCTCTTTAGACGGTAAACCATACTTTTTTAAAAACCGATCCAACTCAATATCGGTCAGCATGGAAACAAGCATTCTTCCAGAGGCGGAATCATATGCATGTTTCTCATCGGCGGTTCGCACCTGAAGATCCTGTTCAGCAGATGTACGGTATATTATTGTTCTTTTATTTTCGTGCAGGATGGCCAATACACAACTCTCGTTTAAATTTTGAGTGAGTTTCTCCATCGGAAGCCTGGCCGCCTCAACTATATCTTTTTTATAAGCTGCGTTGCCAGTCAACGAATAAGCTTTAGGACCAAGTGTATATCCTTTTTTGGGACCTTTCTGAACCAGGTACCTTCTGGTCACCATGGTTTTCATAATATTAGCGCAGGTGGCATGGTTTAAGCCGAATTTGTCGGCAATTTCTCCCAAAGCTTTCGGAGACTCCGGTTCAAGGGCGATAAATTCAAGGATATCGAAAGCTCTGTGTAATACCTGTATCATAGGGAATAAAAATGGACTGTTAAAGAAACAAAAAAAACCTTAAATTCAATATTATAAAATTAAAAACTTTATATGGCTGATATTCCTAAGCTATATTCATTACATGTTTTTTGTATCCTGACCCGACTATCCACTAAGAGACTATCGATATCTAAGAGAAACAAGATCCTTATTTTGATTGACTTATCCGGCTGCATGTAGATGATACCGACTTTGCCCTGACGACATTTTTCGCAGATAAATTCCAGTCCCGGGCCTGGAAGATCAAAGGTCCTGCCTCGGCAGAAGATTTCCGAGAGTTTGGCAGACGGATTGGGGTGCAGCCAAAAGGATAGATAAATTGTAATTGCCTTTTCTCATCCTTAATGATTTAAATACTTACATGAATTGTTATAAACTAAGTCGTCCAAACAGTTCACCAGACAATCAAAAAAGCAGTTCATTTCGATACAAATGAGTTCAAATTGTATTCAATAAAGCAATTGAATATCAAATAGTTAAACTCAATCTGGTGAACAAATGTAAATATTAAATCTGTTCACCTTTTTGTTCGCATGACAGGAGGAATAGGATGTACTGAAAAGGATTATTTAAACGCAAAAGCCTGTAAATCAGATGACTTACAGGCTTTTGATACACTTTGTGAGTGGTATCTGTCGGGGTGGCAGGATTCGAACCTACGACCTCCACATCCCAAATGTGGCGCGATACCGGGCTACGCTACACCCCGAACTTTTTAAACTGACCGGCTTTTAGTGCCTTTCTGCTTAAGGGTCTGCAAAAATAGAATTTTAACTGTGCTAATCAAATTATTTTTTGCAATTTTCTTCATAATCTTGCTGTTTATGTTTGATTACTATGGTAACCTGCTGACAGTGTTGATTTTCCATATCCGTTCCCGGAAAACCATAATACTGATTTTTCCGGTCTACCTGGCGATGCAGATATACTCTTATAAATAGTCAGTATCCTACCGGATAACAAGGGAAATAAAACTAATGCTGCCCTATCCTCCCCTTTTTAGTTGAAACTGCAAAAAATCCCTGAACCTAGCTCCGTTTTCACAATCCGGTATAAACTTCTCTGGCAGGTTAACTGTATTATTACAAAGGAAATCTTTAATGTACCTGAATTCTAAATATTACCTTTACCTGAACATGAACCAAAGAGAACAGAGGTTTGGAAGGTTATACATTTTACCTCAATCTATTTCTGCAGCTTTCTGTTCTGCCGCATAAAGTGCGGCATATCTGTATAGACGGCATGATGAAAATAACTCTTAACTAACAATATGCCCCAAAGAAGGAATGACGAATTAAGGAAAAGGATGTACAGCATCATCTTCGGATCTGATACTCGTGCAGGTAAATTATTTGACCTTATACTTCTCTGGGTAATTTTATTCAGCATACTCTGCGTTGTTATAGAAAGCGTTGCAAGCTTCAGAACACAATATTATCAGTACATCCGGATTGCTGAGTGGATTTTCACCATACTTTTTACTATAGAATATATATTGAGAATCTACAGCAGTAATAAGCCCTGGAAATATATATTCAGTTTTTATGGACTTATTGACCTGGTGGCTTTCCTTCCTACTTATCTCAGTTTATTTCTTGCCGGTACGCAATACCTGGTTGTTGTTCGCTCCTTACGATTGTTAAGAGTGTTCCGAATCCTCAAATTAAACCGTTACCTGTATGAAGGCAACATCTTGAAAAATGCGCTGAGGGCCAGTATGTACAAAATAATCGTATTTATTACCAGTGTGGTTACGCTTGTTACTATTATCGGTACACTTATGTACATTATCGAAGGGGACAAAAGTGGTTTCACCAGTATTCCTATATCTATTTATTGGGCCATTGTTACCATTACTACTGTTGGATATGGCGACATCTCACCTCAAAGCCCTTTAGGTCAATTACTTGCAAGTGTTCTCATGATTATTGGCTATGGAATAATTGCGGTCCCAACCGGTATTGTTTCAGTAGAAATGGCGCGTGCTACAGAAGAGGCCAAAAAGAAATGCCCTTCATGTAAGGCACCCATTTACCCGGCTGATGCAAAATTCTGTGCTAATTGCGGAAAAGAAGTAAAAGAAGATTCGACTATGTAACGCAAATACAATTTTCGAGCATTTTATAATAATCAAATCTTTCAAAACCATGTCTGATTAACGATACTTCACAAAAGTATGTGGTCAGATACACAACCAACCGATTAAACAATTATATTTACCTTGTTGTTGAAAATTATGATTAAACTCATTTATTCATTTAATTAACAATATCAATCTAATTATAACGCACAGTTATTTTTGGAATTAAACAATAACTAACTAATTTTTAACCCTTATGATTGTAATGCATCTGAAGTCATCCTTTATCACTAACACTATTCTGGTTGCAATAATTCTTACTTCGTTTAGTTGTACTCCCCGTAAAAAGGATAGTACAGATGAGAAAGTATCCGGATATTATGAAGCTATATTAACCGATGCTCCGGCTGTTCCAAAATCACCCGGCCATAAAACCCCACAAAAGGTGACTGTTAAATTAGAAGTAGTAGAAAAAGTGATGCGCTTAGCGGATGGGGTTGAATATAATTTCTGGACTTTTGGAGGCAAAGTTCCCGGCAAGTTCATCAGGATACGGGTAGGCGATGAAGTTGAGTTTCATTTAAGTAATCATCCAAGCAGTAAACTACCTCACAATATTGACCTTCATGCTGTAACCGGACCAGGCGGCGGTGCCGAAGCTTCTATGACTGCGCCAGGCCATACATCCACATTTTCTTTTAAGGCCATAAATTCAGGGCTATATATTTACCATTGTGCAACAGCTCCTGTCGGGATGCATATTGCAAATGGCATGTATGGACTCATTCTGGTAGAACCTGAAGAAGGATTACCGGCTGTAGATAAAGAATTCTATGTTATGCAAAGTGAGTTTTACACCAAGGAAAAATTCGGAAAGCCGGGCTTAACTTCCTTTGACATGCAGAAGGCGCTTGATGAAAAACCAGAATATGTGGTTTTTAACGGCGCTGTAGGCGCTAACATGGGCGATAATGCGATGAAAGTTAAGGTAGGTGAAACCGTTAGACTGTATGTTGGTAATATTGGCCCGAACCTCATTTCATCATTTCATGTTATTGGTGAAATATTCGACAAAGTTTACGTTGAAGGCGGTAACCTCATCAACGAAAATGTACAAAGTACGGCTATTCCTGCCGGCGGTTCAGCCATAATAGAGTTTAAATGTGATGTACCGGGCTCACTAACCCTGGTAGATCATTCGATCTTCAGGGCATTCAATAAGGGAGCCCTGGCACAGATTAAGGTTGAAGGCGAAGAAAATCTGACTATTTTTAGCGGAAAACAACGCGATGCCGTATACCTTCCTGAAGGTTCGGCAGTTCAATCTATTTCTGCAAAAGTTAAAGAAGCACCGGTTCCTGAAAAAACAATGCCGGAGCGGATGGAAAAAGGAAAAATACTTTATGAAGCTAACTGTGCCGCCTGCCACCAACAGAACGGGGAAGGTCTTCCGGGTGCATTTCCACCACTGGCAAATTCAGATTATCTGATGGCCAGAAAAGACAAAGGTGCAGGTATTGTTTTACATGGATTAACCGGAAAAATTACGGTTA
>DASWTL010000258.1:0-31426 GCA_036402155.1 Sphingobacteriaceae bacterium
GAAGTCCGTACAGCGAAACTGACCAGACTTCACAAGCTAAACACATCCCCTATTCTAGATATGATCCCAGGATATAAAACCCATCTGATACAACGTGGATACGTTTCATCCTATTAAACCTGGTTGAGGCTAATAGTTTCAGGGTTAATTTCCGTAGTAAAATTAGGAGGATTGAAGAGTTTTAATAAGGTGCAAAAGAGACGTTATAACAGGTCATTTGAGACTCTTTTAGATTAAGAAATTAATCTTAATGTTTTCTCATCCATTTTTCCACCAAAATATTGATCAATAACCTGTTGAAAAACCGGATGTGTATCCTTAACCCTGGCGAATAATGTCATACATGATCTAAGTTTCAAATCATCCGGACTGCCAAAAATCTCATGTGCTGATTTATCTTTAATATCTGTTAACAGCTTTGAGATATTGATGAGCCTTTCTCCTAAAACCGGATCTTGTAAATAGCGCGTTGCTTCGTGCAAATCTTTTATAGCATAGAACATAGACGTTTTTGAGCTGCCTAAACCCGAAAGCTGTGGAAAGATATACCACATCCAATGGCTCTTTTTCTTTCCGTTTTTTATCTCTGTAAAAGCACCTTGGAAATTATTCTCCTGTGCATCTATAAATCGTTTTAAGTCAGGCCTGACCATATTAAGCGGTTTAAAACACTATAACAACCTCTGAATCCAGAGATTTAAATTCAAGTTGGTTAATACCCAACTATCACCCGTCATCTAAACTAAATACAGCGCTGTTTTCTTTTACCTAAGCCTGCATGAAAATTAAATCAGGCTTAAGGATAACAAGAAGCAGTGGGCCCATGTTTTAGACAGGAGTGTGAAATATGGTTACTTGAGCCGTCTGTTTAGCAATTCCCTTACACGATCTCCTTCATTTTTTGTATATTCATACAAACTTTCAGTTATGGACCAGCGCATTATTAATCTTTATGACGAGTATACTCATAAACCTCTTTCAAGAAAGCTATTCTTACAACGGTTGGCAGTTCTAACCGGTAGCACAGCAGCCGCTTTATCCATTTTACCGCTTCTGGAAGTGAACTATGCAGCAGCGGCCACAATAAATGAAGATGATGAAGATCTGATCATGGAAACTATTACTTATCCGGGTGATAATTCCACTATGAAAGGATATTTTGCAAAGCCTAAAAAGAAGGGAAAATACGGATCAGTGGTAGTTATTCATGAAAACCGCGGTTTAAATCCGCATATTCGTGATATAGCCAGGAGAATAGCTAAAGAGGGTTACCTGGTACTGGCCCCTGATGCATTATCACCTTTTGGTGGTACGCCTGAAAATGAAGACAAAGCTCGTGAGCTTTTTGCAAAAATAGATCAGAAACAAAACCTCAATAATTTCCTAAAGGCTTTCACATACCTGCTTGGCAGACCTCAAAGTAACGGCAAAACAGGATGCATAGGATTTTGCTGGGGCGGCGCTTTAGCTAACCAGATTGCCGTAAACTATCCTACCCTTGATGCTGCAGTATCATTCTATGGCCGTCAGCCGGAAGTTGCTGATGTACCAAAGATCAAAGCTTCAGTACAGTTGCATTATGGTGGTTTAGATGAACGGATAAACAGCGGAATACCTGCTTATGAGGCTGCATTAAAATCAGCCGGAGTAAGCTACGAATTATACATTTATGAAGGTGCTAACCATGCCTTTAATAACGATACTGCACCAACAAGATACAACGAAGCTGCTGCAAAACTGGCCTGGGATCGCACATTAAGACTATTCAATGAAAAGTTAAGATAACTATACTTAATCAGCTCAATTTATGATTGATATAGTATAGTCTGATTCGAACACGTGCCCTTTTCTCAACTCTCTCATTCCCTCTTTTTCTGATATATCTTTGGGATCTCCGGCAGTATCTGCACAACCAAACCAGGGCTCAATACAAATAAACGGAGCATCTTCTTTTGCCCATAAAGCAATATAAGGGAACCGTGGAAAACTTACTTCCAGGTACAGGCTACGGTTTATGCTTCTTAACATGACTTTCTTTGACATTAGGTCTTTAAAAACCAGAGCTCCCTTCGCCAACAATTGTCGGGTTAACATTAACTTGCCATCCTGCAGCGGAAGTTTTTCAGTTTCACCGGAAAAGAATCCATCAGCTGTTAACAGGTGAGTTTTAAGCTCTTCCGGGTATTCAAATTGAATATAGTACTCCTCAAAACTCTCTGCCGCATGAAAGGGCACATTAAATGCGGGGTGTCCCCCAACCGAAAAATAGATAGATTTTTCATCCTCATTTATCACTTTGTAGGTGATCTTCACTCCATTATCCAGGAGGTCATAGAATACCTGAAATTGAAATTCATATGGATAAACTTCAAGCGTTGATTCACAGAAGCCTAAAGAAAATTCGGCATGTGAATTTGTGGCCTCCATGACTATAAATTTTGAGTGACGCGCAAAGCCATGACGCCCCATCTTATATGGAATTCCTTTTATTGTAATTTTATTCTCAAGACATTCTCCTACTACCGGAAAAAGATTGGGAGCATGCCATGGCCAAATAGCGGGATCAGCCTGCCATATATGCTCAATTTGTGTTCGTTTATTATAAACCGATGCAAGTTCCGCCCCCTTAGGATTTATTACTACACGCAAGACTTCATTCTCCAGGATTACCATATTTTTAAATTTTCTTTCCAGAATTATTCTGATTGAATTGCCATACGATAATAAACATTTTATTCATAACTATTGCGATGCTATTTAGCCAATAATAAAATTATCAGCAATTAATTTTCTTTCATTTTAAGCTGAAAACCACCTTCATGGGTTACTGAATTGTTTTCCCCAAATCTTATTTTCTCCACAATACAATCTGATTGTTTAAATTTTCATACTTTTGTAACCCGTATATAACGATGTTTTTCCGCTTAGGTTTAATGTCTTAGAAATCCTTCAGATATCATGACTAAATACATTTTTGTTACGGGCGGCGTTACTTCGTCGTTAGGAAAAGGCATTATTTCAGCCTCTTTAGCCAAATTATTACAAGCTCGCGGCTACCGTGTTACCATTCAAAAATTTGATCCCTACATTAATATTGATCCCGGAACATTAAACCCGTATGAACATGGGGAATGTTTTGTTACAGAAGACGGCGCAGAAACAGATCTTGATCTTGGTCATTACGAACGATTTTTAAATGTACCTACATCACAGGCAAATAATATAACTACAGGTCGCATCTATCAGAATGTTATAAATAAAGAGCGCGAAGGAGCTTATCTCGGTAAAACCGTACAGGTTGTACCCCATATTACGGATGAGATAAAACGGAATATTCGCATACTTGGCGAAAGTGGAAATTTTGATATCGTGATAACGGAACTTGGGGGTACAGTGGGTGATATTGAATCTTTGCCGTACATTGAAGCGGTACGTCAGTTTCGTTGGGAAATAGGTTCTTCAAACTCTCTGGTGATTCATTTAACCCTCATTCCTTTTCTGGCTGCAGCCGGTGAATTAAAAACTAAGCCGACACAACATTCGGTTAAAACACTTCTCGAATACGGAATACAGCCCGATATCCTGGTTTGCCGTACAGAACATCATCTTTCACAGGAAATAAGAAAGAAAATAGCGTTGTTCTGTAATGTAAATATTAACGCAGTTATAGAATCCATTGATGCATCAACAATATATGATGTTCCGCTTCTGATGCTCAAGGAACAGCTGGATAAAACCGTTTTAAGTAAGCTGAAATTACCAAATAAACATGAACCTGACCTTGAAGGCTGGAAAGATTTCCTCGGACGGTTGAAAAATCCTACTGCTGAAGTAAATATCGGATTGGTTGGAAAATATGTGGAATTACCGGATGCTTATAAATCTATCAATGAGTCATTTATCCATGCCGGAGCGAAAAATGAATGTAAAGTTCGGGTACGCTGCATTCATTCAGAAGAACTTACCGAGGAGAATGTTGCTGAAAAGTTAAAAGGCCTGGATGGTGTGCTTGTTGCACCAGGATTCGGAAGCCGTGGTATTGAAGGTAAAATAGATGCTATTCGTTACGTACGTGAGAATAATATTCCTTTTTTTGGGATCTGTTTGGGAATGCAGTGTGCTGTTATTGAATATGGCAGAAATGTTCTCGGACTCAAGAACGCGCACAGCACAGAGATGGATGAAAACACCGACAATGCTGTAATTTCAATGATGGAAGAACAGAAAAAAGTAAAGAACAAAGGTGGCACAATGCGTTTAGGATCGTACGCCTGCGATTTAAAGAAAGGAAGCAAAGCTGCAGCTGCTTACAATAAACTCAGAATATTTGAGCGCCATCGCCATCGTTATGAATTCAACAACGAATTTCTTCAACAATATGAAGAATCCGGCATGATCGCTTCCGGAATAAACCCTGATAATAACCTCGTAGAAATTATCGAGTTGAAAAATCATCCGTTTTTTGTTGCAGGCCAGTTCCACCCCGAATTAAAATCAACAGTTGATAATCCTCATCCACTTTTTGTTAACTTTGTCGCCGCTTCCTTAAATCACTCACGCCGGAAATAACCGGATTAATCGGAAGCATATATAAGCATGGATAGAAATACATTTACGGGGCTTTTTATAATCCTCGTTATTTTAGTTGGTTCAACGTTTTTATTGCAGCCTTCGCAGGAAGAACTGAAAAGAGATAAAATTATACAGGACTCTATAGCTCTCTCTAAAACCAGATCAGCGGCCCCTGCTGCCGCGGCTTCGCCAGAGAAAGCAACAATTCCGGTTATTGATACCGCACTATTATTAAAAAGTCCGTTCGGATCTGCACGAATAGGAGATGATCAACCTGTTATATTACAAAATGAGATATTAAAAGTTCAAATAAGTCCTAAAGGCGGACGCATTTCCAGCGTTGAACTTAAAACATTTAAAACCTACGACCAGAAACCTCTTATTCTGTTCACTCCAGAAGAGAGTAAATTCGGTTTTACACTGCCTTTACAGGGAAGTACGGTCAATACCTCTGATCTTTATTTCACACCGTCTGTAAAAGCTCTCAATGTTTCTAAAAGCGACTCAGGATCTGTGACCATGCGGCTTACTTATGCTGACGGCCAATATGTGGACTATATATACACCTTAAAAGGTGGAAGTTATAAAGTTGATTTTACAGTTGTTACCAAGGGGCTGGCTGGAATTATGGCTCCCGGACAACAGCATCTGACGCTTAACTGGGCAGCTACATTCAGAAAAAAGGAAAAGGATATTGAAAGCGAGCGCAGATACTCTACAACTTATTATAAAGCTGTTGACGGCGACGTTGATTATGTCAGTGTGAGCGAAGATGAAACCAAGGATCTTAATGAAACAAAAACCGAGTGGGTTGCCTTTAAACAACATTTTTTCTCAGGTATTCTTATCTCAAAAACGGGATTTGATAAAGCGAATGTTTCTGTGCAGATACAAACAGATGCTGATAAAGTAAAAGCTTATGCGGCTACTCTCCAGCTTCCGTTTAACGGGCAGGATACTACCTATCCGATGGAATTTTACTTTGGGCCTAATCAATACAAAACATTAAAGGCTCAGGGCCATGATCTCGAACTTCTGATTGATATGGGATACTGGCCTCTGACATATATCAACAGGTATATTGTACTGCCGGTATTTAACTTCCTTGAAGGGTTTAACTGGGGCTACGGACTTATCATCCTGGTTTTAACCATTATACTTAAGATGGTATTATTACCTCTAACGTATAAGTCATACCTATCCATGGCTAAGATGCGGGTTTTAAAGCCTGAGATGGAAGAAATCAAGGCAAAGGTTGGTGAAGACAATCCTACCCTGCTGCAACAGGAGTACATGAAGCTTTATAAAAAAGCCGGCGTAAATCCATTGGGCGGATGTTTACCCATGCTGCTTCAGCTGCCTATCATTATGGCATTCTTCTTCTTCTTCCCTAACTTGTTTGAGCTGAGACAGCAAAGCTTTTTATGGATGGACGACCTGTCGACTTTTGATGATGTGATCAGGTTTGCA
This sequence comes from Sphingobacteriaceae bacterium, assembly GCA_036402155.1. Classification (GTDB taxonomy): domain Bacteria; phylum Bacteroidota; class Bacteroidia; order Sphingobacteriales; family Sphingobacteriaceae; genus DASWTL01. The sequence goes on from DASWTL010000258.1 coordinate 6,043, forward strand.
AAAATTCCTCTGCTTGGGATAGATCACATCAGTTTAATGTGTATACTGATGACCATTTCAACGCTGATCTATACCTATTTTAACAATCAGATCTCAGGAGCAACAGGCCAGATGAAGTATATTGGATATATCACACCAATCATATTCCTAGGAGTTCTGAATAGTTATCCCGCAGGTCTTAACTATTATTATTTCCTGGCCAACATGCTAACTTTCGCACAGCAATATGCTATCCGTCAGTTTGTTAATGATGATAAAATTCACGCACAGATCCAGGAAAACAAAAAGAAACCAGGTGCTGACAAAAAATCAAAGTTTCAACAGCGTATGGAAGATTACATGCGCAACCAGCAAAATAAAGGAAAAGAACCCGTTAAGAAGATAGAAGAAGCTAAGCCTAAAACAGCTAAAAAAGCGGAACCTAAGGCACCAGGAAAAAAGAAATAATAAGCTAAAACTTACGAAGTTTTAATAAACTTCGTAAGTTTTATTACAGTTTATCCAGCTTAAAATATCCAAGATACAGTTTATCAGTCCCGGGACTTTTCGATTCCATTATTTCTAAAAAGTATTTCTCCTTCACATCCGGAGGCAACACATCTTCAATCTGAAAGATGTCATCCACATCAACCCCATATTTGTCGTCAATATGCGAGTTAGCTCCCGGAAATTTAGTGTGCTGATAAAACGCTGTCTGTTTGGCCACCTCAACAGCCATCCCTTTATCCTCCTGAATACTCAGAACTTTATAGTGGAATTCGTCAAATTCATTCTGCTTGTATCCCCCCAGGTTTATAAAAAATAATTTCATTTTACCTGCTCCTGAAGTAGTACCAGGTTTTTTTTCATGGACGGTAATCGTGTAACCATCTACATTAGCCACTTCCCTATATGCATCCAGGTGAATATTACCATTGGCCTCCGGCCAGAATTTGATAATGTCGGGCACAAGATCTTTGACAGATTCAGCAACTCCAAAAAACACGTCATGCTGCTCAATATGTCGCCCCTTAGGCTTACACCCTAGAAGGAGCATAAACAATTTAAGTTTTTCCATATTTACAGGCAATGTTAAAAATAATTTCAATATTTATAGGGTTGTCATTATTCCCAACTCTCACAATGATAATTTCCCACTTCTCTTTATCTTAGTAAGAATGGAAACCATCACATCTGTTTTAAACAACTATCCATCATACCAGGAGAAAACACTGACGAATCGTTTTTTTAAACATTCCGAAATAGAAAGGCTGATTCATCAAAAAAATCAATACTCAGTAAAGGAGGCGGGCAAATCGCTGGAAGGTCGTTCTATATATCTTCTTAAAAGAGGTTCCGGCCCTGTAAAGGTTTTTTTATGGTCGCAAATGCATGGGGATGAGCCTACGGCAACCATGGCACTGTTTGACCTTTTTAATTTCCTGGATACGGATGATCAGTTTGACGGCTTAAGGCAAAAGCTACTCACAGAGTGCACTTTATATTTCGCTCCAATGATCAATCCAGACGGTGCTGAAGTATTCACTCGCAGAAATGCACAGATACTGGACATTAATCGGGATTATTTACATCAGCAAACCCCGGAAGGGCGCATTCTTCGCAGACTTCGCGATGAGATTGAACCTCATTTCGGATTTAACCTGCATGATCAAAGTATCAGATGGTCTGCCGGAAAATCAGGCAACCCGGCCGCTATTTCCTTTCTTTCTCCGGCTTATGATGATGAGCTTTCTGTTAATCCAACAAGAAGAAAGGCGATGCAGATCATAGCCAGGGTTGCTGCCGATATTCAGCCTTTCATTCCCGGACATATTGGACGATTTGAAGAAGAATATGAGTCACGCGCATTTGGTGATAATTTCCAGAAAGGCGGAACAAGTACTATACTGATTGAGGCTGGAGGCTACATCAACGACAGGGAAAAACAATTTCTCAGAAAGATCTATTTCGGTTCAATCCTGTCTGGTTTAATTAACATTGCCGGAAAAGACTATGAAAATGAAGATGTCAATAACTATTACTTTATACCTGAAAACAAGAAAAGACATTTCAGCATGATCTTAAGAAGCTGTTCATTCACAAAGGACAACTACAGTTATACAGCTGATATCGGACTTGTGGCAATCGAAACTACAACCAATGGAACTAACCCGTTATATCTGTACTTTGTTGAAGATATAGGAGATCTATCCGAATTCTATAGTTACCACGAAGTGGATGCAAAAGGCCTTAATCTCATTCTAACTAAACCATTAGCAATTGACGAACCTGCTGATCTGATACTTCAAAACGGCAACACCACCATTTTATCCATTGAAAATGGAAGACTTTCTGATTAAAATCTCTAAATTCAGCCGTTCAGAGTATAACTCAGTTAAAAATCAATAACAATCAACTTTAATGGCATTAAATTATATCTGGATAGGTTTTTTTCTCATCTCATTCGTTGTAGCCCTTGTTAAGCTGATCTTTTTCGGTGACACTGCTATTTTTAGTGCGGTAACCAATGGCATGTTTGACAGTGCCAAAACAGGTGCTGAAATTTCTTTAGGCCTTATCGGGATTATGACGTTCTGGCTGGGCATTATGAAGATCGGTGAACGAGCCGGTATGATAACCTTATTTGCTAAAGGCGTAAGTCCTTTTTTTAGTAAATTATTTCCGGGAGTGCCGAAAGATCATCCAGCCAATGGATCCATTATCATGAACTTTTCCGCCAATATGCTGGGGCTTGATAATGCGGCTACTCCAATTGGTCTTAAAGCCATGAAAGAACTCCAGGAACTAAACCCTGTTAAAGATACTGCCAGCAATGCACAGATTATGTTTCTGGTGCTCAATACAGCCGGGATAGCCCTGATCCCAACAGGAGTAATTGCTTTACGAATGGCCAATGGTGCGGCTAACCCTGCGGATATCTTTATCCCGTCGCTCATCGGAACATCTATATCCTTTATATCCGGAATGATAGCGGTTGCTATTTATCAGAAGATCAACCTGTTTAAGTTACCTGTACTGATATTTTTTGCAGCTTTTCTGGCTATAATGGCCGGACTATACTTCGGGTTAGGCAGTCTTCCACCAGATCAGATCCCTGTTTTCGCCGGTTTATTGGGAGGCGTTATCATCTTTTCCATCATTACTCTTTTTATTGCTTACGGAGCTGGTAAAAGGATCAATGTGTATGAGGCTTTTATTGACGGAGCCAAGGAAGGATTTCATACTTCCGTTATGATTATCCCTTTTTTGATTGCAATATTAGTTGCTATAAGTGCATTCAGGACTACAGGTTGTATGGATTATCTGGTAAATGCAATCGGCATGGCTGTAGCGGCTGTTGGTCTGGATACTTCTTTTGTACCGGCGCTGCCAGTGGGACTGATGAAAACGTTAAGCGGTGGCGGAGCACGGGGATTAATGGTGGATGTTATGAAGACTTACGGAGCCGATTCTTTTGAAGGAAGGGTTGCCAGCATTATACAAGGCTCTACAGAAACTACATTCTATGTACTTGCTGTATACTTTGGATCAGTGGATATCAAAAAACCCCGGTATGCTTTAGTCTGCGGGTTGATAGCCGATCTTGTGGGTTTGATAGCAGCAATAATTCTGGCATATGTATTTTTTGGCTATATGATTAAATGATCTGATTATGATGACAATAGCATTGATAGCGCATGATGGCCGCAAAGCTGAAATGGTAGCTTTTGTAAAGGATTATCATGATATTTTAAGCAAATTTAAACTCGTTGCTACGGGAACCACAGGGTTACATATCCAAAAGACCGGACTGAAAGTTAACCGAAAATTAAGCGGTCCCAGTGGCGGCGATGCGCAAATTGCAGCCATGGCAGCAGAGGGTAAATTATCAGGTATCCTTTTTTTTCGTGATCCCCTTGGCAAACATCCACATGAACCGGATGTTCAGATGCTTTTACGCATTTGCGATGTACACAATGTTCCGCTTGCTACAAATCCGGCTACTGCAAAATACCTTCTTCTGGGAATTGATGCAGAGCTAACAGATTAATGGAATGAAATCTGCAATTTTATAAATAGAGTAGGTATTTTTTCTCCCATCAACCTCGCTGATTATTAATTACTTACACAATTCAAGGTACGTGACTTAGTCTTTTTGCCATTCTTAACTAAGAAGCTGGCAGGGTTTTGGCTTGGCTAAACAAACAAAGCTGTTTTCATCTGCGTTTATCTACTAACCCTTTATAGCAACCTAAACATCAGCAAATGCAAATTCACGAGGAAACATTAAGGCGCTTTAGCAGCCAGCACAAAATAATTAAGCATTATATTGATGATCTGCCGCCTGAAGGAATTTATAAAAGATTAGATCCTACGAAGTGGTCGATACATGAGAATATTGCTTACCTATGTCGTTATCAGCAAGTCTTCATGGATAGAATCCACCAGATTCTGAATGAAGTAAACCCTTATTTTACCATTTATCAACCCGAAGATGATCCGGAACTGAGATATACAACAGCTAAAACCACTGGCTCATTACTGCACTGCCTTTACAGGATACGTCATGAACTCACGATCATGTTTGAAGACTTAAGTCCCGAATACTTCGCCAGAATAGGTGTACATCCCCGTATGGGTAAGATGAATATCCCGCAATGGCTGGAGTTTTTCCTGCTTCATGAGTCTAATCAGCTCTTTAAGATCTTTAAACTTTCAGGGAGATTCTGGACAGCTGAGAATACCACAGATGAAAATATAATTTACATGCCTGGTATTCAAAACAATGTGGTAGATGATCTTGCGGGATAACCAGCATCACAAATTGAAAATCAAACAACTAAAAATCAATAAGTTATCCAACACCCAAAAGAGTAGACAATTTAAAAAATCAATTAGGTGTCAGACACTTCAAAGTGTCAGACACCTAAAGACTACGAACTTCTTCTGTCTCTGAACGAGCGTTTTTTAAAGCCGTTCTTAGGATGCGAGCCCCTTGCCCCCTGTTTCTGCGCAGGAACAGGTTCGCGATCCCCGCCCTTTAAAACGTAAGGGTGTTCTTCCACAACAGGTATGGCTCTTCCAATCAGTTTTTGTATATCGCGAAGATTCTCTTTTTCATCATGATCGCAGAAAGCAAATGCAATACCGCTTGCTCCGGCACGTCCCGTACGGCCAATCCGGTGAACATATGATTCAGGAACATCAGGCAGCTCATAGTTGATCACATATGAAAGATCATCTACATCTATACCCCTTGAAGCAATATCTGTAGCTACCAAAACCTTTGTTTCACTGGTTTTAAAGTTTGTTAGTGCTCTCTGACGTGCATTTTGTGATTTGTTACCATGAATGGCTTCAGCTTTAATGCCGGCCTTATGCAAATCCTTTACTACTTTATCGGCACCATGCTTAGTACGGGTAAAAACCAGCACCCTTGATATAGCCTTATCTTCCAGAATATGAATTAATAAGGACTTCTTATCAGATTTTCCTACAAAATAAACTGATTGATCAATAGTGTCGGCAGTTGATGAAACAGGAGTCACTTCCACCTTTACAGGATTAACCAGTATGGTATTAGCAAGTTTTTGAATTTCAGCGGGCATGGTAGCCGAGAAAAATAAAGTCTGCCTTTTTGGTGGAATTTTTGTGATCACTTTCTTCACATCATGAATAAATCCCATGTCAAGCATGCGGTCAGCTTCATCCAGCACAAAGATCTGCAGTCCGGACAGATCAACAAAACGCTGGTTTATAAGATCAAGTAAACGTCCCGGAGTGGCTATCAAAATATCGACACCAGCTTTTAAAGCATTCGTTTGAGCAAATTGTGAAACCCCTCCAAAAATAACAGTATGTTTAAGATGAGTATGGCGGCCATAAGCTGCGAAGCTCTCTCCAATTTGTATTGCAAGTTCCCTGGTTGGTGTTAGAATTAACGACCGTATAGGTTTACGACCCTTATTTGAAGCAGGTTCAGCACTAAGAAGCTGCAGAATAGGGATAGCGAATGCTGCAGTTTTTCCGGTACCTGTTTGTGCACAGCCCAGCAGATCTTTTCTCTGTAAAATCACCGGGATCGCCTGTTGTTGGATTGGGGTAGGTACTGTATAACCTTCAGTTTCTAAAGCCTTTTGTATTGGCTTTATAAGATTTAAATTTTGAAACGACATTAATAAAAATAAAGATGCTTTATATTAAGCACCATGATTCTGCAAAGATACGCTTATTTTTCGGCCTTTCCAGTTTCAGGACGGGACCAGCACTTATGAAACAAACAAAGCCTCCCGAATGGAAGGCTTATTTTTAATACAAAATTATCATTTTAACAGACAAAAAGAAAGTAAAGTAGATCAGGATCAGTTCTTATATGTATCGATTAACCAGATTTTCCAGATATTCCTGTTTACCACTTCGGGTTTCGGGCTCGCCACTTGCTATAGCATAGGCCATCAGGTCTTCAAGCGTTAATTTGCCATCAACAAAATCCTTCCCCTTACCTGAATCAAAAGATGCATACCGTTCTTTACGAATCTTTTTATAATCCGACTTATTTAAGATATTATCAGCAATAATAAGCGCCCTCGCAAATATATCAGCTCCGCCAATATGGGCGTAAAACAAGTCTTCAGGATCGGTTGAATTTCTTCTGATCTTAGCATCAAAGTTTATGCCTCCACCTTTAAGACCTCCTGCTTCCAGGAAGATCATCATTGCTTCAGTAATTTCGTTGATGTCATTCGGAAACTGGTCTGTATCCCATCCGTTCTGATAATCACCCCGGTTAGCATCTATTGAACCCAGAAGTCCCGCATCTGCCGAAACCTGAAGCTCATGCTGGAAAGTATGACCGGCAAGCGTTGCGTGATTTACTTCAATGTTCAACTTAAAATCGTCAAGAAGATCATACTGGCGCAGAAACCCAATTACCGTGGCAGCATCATAATCATACTGATGTTTTGAAGGCTCACAAGGCTTTGGTTCAATAAAGAAAGTTCCTTTAAACCCTTGTTTTCTTGCATAATCTCTTGCCGTATGCAGAAATCTGGCAAAATGTTCCTGCTCACGTTTCATATTGGTGTTAAGCAGGGTCATATAACCTTCCCTGCCACCCCAGAAGACGTAGTTTTCCCCATTCAGGACAATTGTAGCATCTAAAGCTGCCTTTACCTGGGCAGCTCCATGAGTAAGCACATGAAAATCCGGATTGGTAGCAGCTCCGTTCATGTAGCGTTTATGTGAAAACAGATTGGCAGTTCCCCAAAGCAATTTAACCCCGCTTGCAGCCTGCTTTTGTTTTGCATATTCTACCAAAGTTTGAAGCCGCTTTTCATTTTCGATGATATCATCTCCATAGTCCACTATATCAACATCATGAAAGCAATAATAAGGCAGGTTTACTTTAGTTATAAATTCAAAAGCAGCGTCCATTTTATCCTTGGCCCGTTCAATAACATCCGCTTTTTTATCCCATGGGAAAATATGTGTTGGTCCGCCAAAAGGATCTGATCCCTGACCGTTAAACGAATGCCAGTAAGCAACCGCAAAGCGCAAATGCTCTTTCATGGTCTTCCCGGCCACCACTTTATTCTCATCATACCAGCGATAGGCTAAAGGATTGTCTGATCCGGGACCTTCAAACTGAATTTTTCCTATTCCTTTAAAAAATTCAGTATTACCTGTAACGATGTTCATATCTATTAATTCTTAAATATATTACCAGTAAATTGTATATAAGGCCACAAGAATACCACATACAATTAATGCTCCTGCGGCAAAACCGGACGACATTCTGAACATACCGCGGTCTATTTCAAGGCCTTTTGCTATTATGCCCCTCTTTCTATCAATCAGACTTATGATTATCATTCCGATCACACAGATAATAAATACAAATAACATCCGATCAATGAAAGGAATTTCATAAATCACACTACCATTTGCTTTTGTAACAGGAACAGAATAGCCCAGGTTATAAAGGAATTCCAGGTTTACAAGATCTGGCAGCTTTTTAAATATAACTGATAAAATAAACCCACCCACCGTGGCGAACAGAGCTGCATTCGAGGTTGTTTTTTTCCAGAAGAAGCCCAGAATAAACATGGCAAAGATACCGGGAGATACAAATCCGGTATATTCCTGAATAAATTGGAAACCACCTTTTTTATCGATTCCCAAGTGCGGAGCTATTATTACAGCAAGAATCAATGATATGATAATAGCCCAACGTCCGATATTAACCATGGTTTTTTCTGAAGCGTCGGGATTAATCTTCTTTTTATAAATATCCAATGTGAAAATTGTAGAGATACTGTTTGCTTTACCTGCAAGAGAAGCTACAACAGCTGCAGTTAAAGCAGCAAATGACAACCCTTTTAAGCCAACCGGCAGTAAATTCAATAAGATCGGATATGCGCGGTCCGGATTTACTTCATTATCCTGAAGCATCTCGGTTCCAAAAACACCCTCCTTGTATAAAACAAAAGCCGCAATACCCGGAATAACTACGATTAAAGGCATCAGAAGCTTAAGAAATGCTGCAAAAAGCAGTCCGTTACGAGCGGTATTTAGATCTGCACCTAAAGCACGCTGTGTGATGTACTGATTACAACCCCAGTAATTAAGGTTTACAATCCACATACCTCCTATCAGAACAGCCAATCCAGGCAGATCCAGGTAATTAGGATTATCCTTTTTAAATATCATATGAAAATGATCTGAAGCATTCGAGCTCATTAACTGAAACCCTGCTATCGCTCCGTCTGATCCAAAATGCTGAGCAACCAGATCCAGGGCTAAATAGGTTGTTGCCAAACCACCCAGAATTAGGAAAAACACCTGGATAACATCGGTATACCCAATTACTTTCATCCCGCCAAGGGTAATAAAGATTGCGAAAATAGCTAACAAATACATACATACCTCCAGACTGATCCCTGATATGCTATTAATTGCAAGGGCACCCAGATACAGTATAGAGGTAAGATTTACTACAATATATAATAACAGCCAGAATATAGCCATGATCATACTCACTGTACCGTTATACCGCTGATTAAGAAATTGCGGCATTGTATATATCTTATTCTTAAGATATACCGGCATGAAGAATATTGCAACAACTAATAAGGTAGCTGCAGCCATCCATTCATAAGAGGCAATTGCAAGACCCATTTTAAAGCCTGAACCACTCATTCCGATAAATTGCTCGGCAGAAATGTTAGATGCAATTAATGATGCGCCGATAGCCCACCATGTTAATGAACCTTCGGCAAGAAAATAGTCCTTGGAATCAGGGTTTGCAGATCTCTTACGGCGATAAATCCAAAAGCCATAAACAGTAACAATTACAAAGTAGATCATGAATACAATGTAATCGGCTAGTTGAAGTGATTTCATATAGGTTTTTATATTTTGGTGTGTGGGGTTATGGGTGTTTAGTTATTGGGTTATTAAGTTATTGGTTAATCGTTATTTAAATCTGATAGTTGTTTATGCAGGAGATGCTTCCACTCCTGGTAAATTGTGTCATACTCATCTGTTTGTGTTGGCTCAATAACTTTCACACATTGCTGTTTATAAAAAGCTTCTTCTACTGAAGCATAGGCCTTTACACCAATTCCTGCTCCAATTGCAGCGCCAACGCTTCCGTCGTTCTCATATAATTCTACCGGTACCTGTGTTGCATTTACAAAAGCTTCTGTAAAAATATCACTTAAAAACAGGTTTGCTTTCCCGGCTCTAATGACATTTGGAGACATCCCGTTTTCTCTCATGATATCAAGTCCGTAACGGAAAGCAAATGCAATTCCTTCCTGAACAGCCCTGAAAATATGAAATTGAGTATGAATATTAAAATCAATATTTTGAAAGTGTCCGCCGATAACCTTATTATTCAGCATTCGTTCTGCACCATTACCAAAAGGAAGTACTTTCAAACCTGCACTTCCTATATTTATTTTCTTTGCTGCATTATTCATTTCTGCATAGGAAGTTCCGCCGGTCAGTGTATTTTTCACCCATTGATTAAGTATACCGGTACCATTTATGCATAGCAGAACACCCAGTCTTTTTTCATTATTACTATGATTTACATGAGCAAAAGTATTTACTCTTGATTGCGGATCATAAGTTAACTGATCGCTTACACCATAAATCACACCGGAAGTTCCCGCAGTAGCAGCAACTTCACCTGGTTTTAAAACATTTAGGGACAGGGCGTTATTTGGCTGATCACCAGACTTGTACATTACCGGAATCCCTGCTTGAAGACCCAGAATAGCAGCTACTTCCGATTTTAGCTCTCCGTGTGATGAAAAAACAGGTTTAATCGTTGGAATAAGGGACCGCTCAAATCCATAATATGAGATTATATCCTCGGATATGGCACCAGATTGAAAATCCCAGAACACACCCTCAGAAAGAGCTGAAATGCTGGTAGTGATCTCGCCTGTGAACCTCATTGCAATAAAATCACCAGGCAGCATAATTTTGTCAATCTGCTCATAGACCTCAGGCTCATTATTTTTTACCCATGCCAGTTTGGATGCAGTAAAATTTCCCGGTGAATTTAAAAGACTTGCTAAACTCTTTTCGTGTCCGATATCATCGAACGCTTTGTTTCCAATTTCAACAGCTCTGCTATCGCACCAGATAATTGAGTCACGGAGCACTTTCTGATCCTTATCAACAACAACTAAGCCGTGCATTTGATAGGCTATTCCTATGGCGCCGATGTCTGCCGGAGCATACCTTCCTGATGCATTTGCTTTAAGAATGGCTTGATATACATGATCAAGCCACATATCCGGCGATTGCTCTGCCCACCCTGGTTGAGGAGAAGAAATTACGCTTTCTGTTTCGGGATATTGCGCCGAAACAAGCGTTTCTTTTGAAAACGAATCAACAATAGATACTTTGATCGAAGAGGTCCCCAGATCAATTCCCAGTAAAAGCATTAATTCAAATTAAAGTGAATGCCAACGTTGGCATAAAGTTATTTGTATATTTGATAATTGCAAAAAAAATAATCTAATAACCTCAAATAACCGGAAACATTGAAAAAAATAACGATACATGACATTGCTCATGAATTGAATATAACATTTTCAACAGTAGCACGTGCACTCAATGATCACCCGGCAATTAGTAGCGCAACAAAAAAAGCAGTAAAAGAAACTGCCGAGCGATTGGGTTACAGGCAAAACAAACTGGCTTCATCCCTCCGTTCGGGAAAAACACATACCATAGGTATCATTGTACCAAGCTTACATGTTAGCTTTTTCAGCTCTGTAGTTTCTGGTATAGAGCGTGTTATGAATGACAATGGTTACAGCACATTGCTTTATCAATCCAATGAATCACTTATTCAGGAAAAAAAGGGTATTGAAACATTCATGAAATTACGTGTAGATGGAATAATCTCATCAATAACCACTGAAACTCTTGAGCACAGCCATTATCTGGATATTAAAAAGAGAAATATTCCTTTAGTACTTTTCGACCGTATTATAGAAGGTTTAGATGCCCCTTCAGTAACAATAAACGATTATCAGGGTGGTTTTTTAGCAACAGAGCACCTGATCAAGCAAAACTATAAGCACATATTACATATTACAGCCGAACAGGATATCAGTATATTTAAGGAACGTTTGCGGGGATACATAGATGCATTAAAGTACTATCATCTGCCTGTGAGAGAGGAATTAATTATTAAAGGAAAAAGCTCTAAAGAGTTTGGAAGTGCTGTGATCACTGATGTTCTTAACCGGAATTTGATTTTTGATTCTGTTTTCGCTCTCGATATTACCGCAATTGGTGTCATTCAGGAACTAAATGCCCGAAAAATATCCATACCCGACCAGGTTGGAGTTATCGGTTTTGCCAATGAATCATTTGGGGAGCTTATAAGTCCACGTCTTTCAACGGTTGATCAGCAGACTGTAAGAATGGGTGAAGAAGCTGCGAAGCTCTTTCTTAAGATCAGCGAAAATGAGCACTCCAACTATTCATACGAAAATATGGTCCTTGATCCTTTGTTAATCATCAGGGAATCATCTATGAGGCGGTTGTGAGTTGATGTTTTATTAGTTGGGAGTTGGGTATGGAGTTGGGGGTTGGGAAATCATTAACAAAAAAAAAGCGCCCTGAGGGCGCTTCATGATTATTTTTCAATTAATGACCAGAATGGCCATCTATACCATGAGCATGTCCGTGTTCTAACTCTTCTTGAGTTGCTTCACGTACTTCAATAATTTTTCCTTTAAAGTGCAAATCCTGGCCAGCCATCGGATGATTCAGGTCAACGGTTACTGATTCCTCTGTTACTGCCGTTACTTTCGCTCTGAATTGATTTCCCTGATTATCCTGTAGAGGCAATATTGAGTTTACCTCAGGCTTATCCATGCCCTCGAACATATTGATTGGAAGGTCAGTAATAGCGGATTCATCTTTTTCGCCGTAAGCATCGGCTGCTGAAAGCTCAAAATCATAAGTATCACCTACAGTTAACCCACCTAAATTTTCTTCAAATTTTGGCAGCATCATACCTTGTCCATATAAAAACACCAACGGATTTTGCTCGTCGGCCTTTTCTACGAATACTTCCTGATCATTTTCTGTAGTATACAGGTCATAAGTTACTGCTACTACGCTGTTTTGCTTAATATTCATTGCTTGAGTTTAAGGGGTGAGACATAAGGCAGATAGTGCAGCTACACTCTCTTCTTAATATTTGATTAATTAATTTGTTTTATTGCTTCACTAACTTCTGTAACGGGCATTTGACATGTTCTGTTTTTACAGACATATACTTTAGTTTCAAAACCCAATTTATCCAGCAGCAAAGGTAAACTTCCTGAGGTTCCTCCCAAGAGGATTTTATTAGGAATATAATATTTCTCTATTTCACGTCGCTTCTCCTCTGCTTTTTCTCCTGTAATGGCTATTTCATAAACACCAAAAACTTCATTTAGCATCAGATTGGCCCAATTTGAATATGATGAACCGTAAGATTTAATGTGAGGTTTAATATTTCTAAGCATCTGTGCTGCTACAGAGAGATAATCGGGTATATCAAAAAAGTGTCCTAACTTATAAAGGCATGTTGCCATGACTGAGTTCGATCCCGGCATCACATTATCCATTAGTTCAAATTTGCGGGCAATCAGTTTTTCATCCAGTGATGAGGTATAGAAAAACATCCCGCTTTCCGGGTCGTGGAAATGTTCAAATGCAAACTCTATTAACTTACGTGCTTCAATCAGCCATTTCTCATCAAAAGTTGCTTCATATAAGGATATAAGCCCTTCAGATATGAGAGCATAATCATCCAGAAATGCATTAATAGTTGCTTTTCCTCCTTTATAACTCCGGTACAACCCTCCCCCCTCTTTTTTCAGAGCAGACAAGATAAATTCTGCATTTTCAATAGCCGTTTTACGAAAGTCGGGGTCATCAAAAATGCGGTATGCATCAGAAAAACCCTTTAACATCATTCCATTCCACGATGCCAAAATTTTATCATCTAAACCCGGATGAATACGATGCTGACGAAATTCAAACACTTTCTTCTTAGCGCGGTTCAGTTTTTTGTAGAATTCAAGTTCACTGATACCAAGTGTTTCCATGATATCTTCATCATCAAACTTTCTGAAAAAGATATTTGTATGCTCTTCCTCCCAGTTCCCATCCTCAGTAACATTATAATACAAACTAAAAACCTCTTCATCTTCACCGAGAATATTGGTGAGTTCATCCTGAGTAAACGTATAGAATTTCCCTTCCACTCCCTCGCTATCGGCATCAAGAGCAGAATAAAATCCGCCCTCAGGCGATGTCATTTCCCGCCTTACCCATGCTAACGTTTCATAAACCACATTTTTAAAAAGTTCGTTTGGCTGATACTGATATGCTTCTGAATACAAACTAACAAGTTGTGCATTATCATACAACATTTTTTCAAAGTGCGGCACATGCCACATCCCATCCACAGAGTATCTGGCGAGACCACCACCAATATGATCATAAATGCCCCCAAAAGCCATCTTTTGAAGTGTAATGCCACAGGCCTGCCTTGCAGCTTCATCATTCATCAGATGTGCATACCTTAGAATAAACTGCCAGTTATTGGGTAATGGAAACTTAGGAGCACGATTATACCCACCTTCCAGCATATCAAAACTTCGCTTCCAGGGTTCAAAAATCTGCATGAGATCATTTCTGGTAAAATCCTGAACCTGGTCTACATACACTAAACGCTCCGATTGTATAATACCGCCGGTCAATCTTTCTGCATAATCAATTGCCTCCTGAGGCTTTTCATGCCATAACCCAGCCAGGTTTAATAAAAGGTTTTTCCAGTCGTCTTTACGGAAATAAGTTCCGCCATAAACCGGTCGCTGATCTGGCAGGCATATGCAGTTTAAAGGCCACCCGCCACTGCCAGTCATTAACTGCACAGCAGTCATATAAATCTGATCAATATCGGGCCGCTCTTCCCTGTCGATTTTTATGCAAACAAAATGGCGGTTCATTATTTCCGCAACACCTTCATCCTCAAAGCTTTCATGTTCCATAACATGGCACCAATGGCATGCGGAGTAACCGATACTTACCAATATAAGCTTATTTTCTTCCCTCGCTTTACTGAGTGCTTCATTTCCCCAGGGATACCATTCAACAGGATTGTGAGCGTGTTGCAGCAGATATGGAGAAGATTCATTTATTAATTTATTGGCCATCTTTTAGAAAAATATCGCTTTAAAGTTAAGGGCTGAAAGATTGAAATGTTTTTTTAGTTTTAAATAACCGTCAGATCACTGTTTAAACCATGCTGAATTGCAAAATTTTACAAACTCAACAATGTAACTGAAAATTAATTATTAAAATCAATCCGTGTTGTAAACATTAGTATATTACTCAAAAATTACACTTCAATACATTCTCTTTGAAATGAAAATTACCCATACCGAGATCTATCGGTTCAGTATACCTATGGAGCCATTTGCCATTGCTACAGGAACCATGTTTTTTGCTCAGAATGTTTTTATCAGGGTTTATACCGATGCCGGGATTTATGGTGTTGGGGAATGCTCGGCCTTCCCAATGATAGTGGGAGAAACACAGGAAACATGCCTTGTTGTCGCTAAAGAATTTGCTCAGATCTGGAAGGGGAAAAATGCGCTCGATATCCCATCACGTTTAAATGAATTACATGCTGTAATTGCAAATAATACTACTATAAAAAGTGCTTTTGATATGGCATTATATGACCTGGCCGCCAAATCTGCCCAAATGCCATTATATCAATATCTTGGAGGCACAAAAAGAGAAATTGAAAGTGATATTACTATTGGTATCAGTTCAGCGGAGGATATGGCCGCAACAGCAGTATCATATGTTAACAGCGGAGCTAAAATTTTAAAAATAAAATTAGGTAAGAACCCGGTTGAAGATATTGAACGGATAGTTAAAATCAGACAGGCAATTGGATATGATACCATTCTTCGTCTTGATGCCAATCAGGGTTGGAAATTCGAAGAAGCATTAACGGTTCTAAGGGAGATTGCGCCTTTGGGTATCCAGTTTTGCGAACAACCCATGCGCACCTGGTACGATGATTTCCTGCCTGAGCTTGTTAAGTTGTCTCCTGTTAAAATCATGGCTGATGAAAGCTGTTACAATCATCATGATGCCCGTAAACTCATCAACAACAAGGCTACCGACTTTATAAATATTAAATTCTCAAAATCAGGAGGAATTTATGAGGCATTGAAAATTCACCACGAAGCTAAATCTTCCGGCATTAAGTGTATGATGGGTGGGATGCTGGAGAGCAGGATCGCCTTAAGTGCCAAGCTGCATTTTACTTATGCCTGCCCGAATGTACATTTCTATGATCTTGACACCTGTAAACTCGGCCATCTTAAAGATCCGGTTATCAATGGAGCAAGGTATGTTGGTCATCATCTGGAAATTGACGATCTGCCTGGTATAGGTGCAGATGCTGATGAAGAATTTCTGCAAAAATGCGAGAAATGGATTATATAATTCTGGCTGTTTATGCTTCGAATGTGCTACGCAACGATTTTTCCTCAACAAACTGAACGCGCTGAAGGGTATCAGCACTGTTTTACACCAGATTTTGCAGGAATAATCATGCTAATCGAACGTGTTTCGACTTCGCATGACGCTCTGCTCCACTCAAGTTGACATGAGTATATTTTTGAAAAGGTTACTTACTCAGCTCTGCAAAATACTTATGAAATAATGGGATGGTTTCAATGCCTTTATAAAAATTAGCAATATCAAACTTTTCATTTGGAGAATGCAGGTTATCACTATCCAAACCAAATCCCATTAGGACCGTTTTTATTCCCAGTTCTTTTTCAAATAAAGCTACAATAGGAATGCTTCCACCGCCTCTGGTTGGAATGGGCTCCTTACCAAACGATTCAGTAATTGCTTTATAAGCTGCTTTATAAGCAATACTATCTGTAGGAGTGACAACAGGTTCGCCGCCATGATGAGGAGTAACTTTAACTTTTACCCCCTTTGGAGCAATTTTTTCAAAATGTTGCTGGAATAATTTAGTGATTTTTTCAGAATGCTGATTTGGTACCAGCCGCATGGAGATCTTCGCATTCGCTTTTGATGGAAGCACTGTTTTTGCTCCTTCGCCTATATAACCGCCCCAAATACCGTTCAATTCTAAAGTAGGCCTGATACCGGTGCGCTCAACTGTAGTGTAACCGATCTCTCCCCATAAATCATCTACATCTAAATCTTTTTTATACTCGCTCTCATTATATGGCGCTTTATTTAATTCAAGGCGCTCATCACTGCTTAGTTCCTGAACATCATCATAAAAACCGGGTACGGTGATATGATTATTTTCATCATGCAGAGAAGCAATCATTTTACTCAGAATGGTTATTGGATTAGCTACGGCGCCGCCATAAACCCCGGAATGAAGATCGCGGTTTGGACCGGTAACTTCTACTTCCACATAAGATAACCCTCGTAAGCCTGTTTCTAATGACGGTGTTTCCAGGCTGATCATGGAGGTATCGGAAATCAGGACTACATCGGCTTTTAGTCTTTCTTTGTTCTCAGTAACAAATAATCCGAGGTTATTGGATCCTACTTCCTCTTCGCCCTCAATCATAAACTTAATGTTACATGGCAATGTATTCGTTTTTACCATAAGCTCTAATGCCTTCACATGCATGTAGAACTGCCCCTTATCATCACAGGCTCCTCGGGCAAATATTTTCCCATCTCTTACAGTGGGCTCAAATGGAGGGGTATGCCATAATTCAAGGGGATCTGGAGGCTGAACATCATAATGACCATATACCAGAACGGTAGGTTTTGAAGGATCAATGATTTTCTCGCCGGTAACTATCGGATATCCGGCTGTTTGACATATCTCAACCTTATCTGCCCCTGCACTCTTCAATTGTGCAGCAACATATTCGGCTGTGTTTATGACATCCTTTTTATATTTCGGATCGGCGCTTACTGATGGAAACCGTAGAAGATCAAATAACTCATCCAGAAATCGCTGTTTATGCTTCTCAATATATTCTTTTATTTCATTCATAGCTAGCAAAATAGGTTAAGCAAATATAGGTTTTGCCATAACAATTCCCAGCTATGCAGGCATCATAATGAAATTTAATTAAAACCTCAATCAATCAAAAGTCGCAATATCCTTCCGTGCTTGATGGTATGGACTTATTGAGGCGCTGGAAACTTTAAATTCCTGTTTTAATTTTTCATGATCGGGTTTAATAATCTTATTATTATCGATTACTGTAAAACCTAATGAGATTAACACCAGGCCCCCCAATACTATGGTTATCCTTTTCATCTGTTTGATGATTATTACTATTTATGAATTTTTAAATTAGCCAGTTATTGTAGCATATCCCGGAACCCCGGGTTACGATTATGACCGTTAGTTTCTTATTTCATAAGATTTCGAAGGATCTTGTTCATTAAAACTTGTATGAGCAATGTCCGCCCATACAAGTTGTGATAAATCCAGGTTTCACAATAAGCGAAACTTCCATTCACTTAATCAAACTCGTGTGTAAACACAAAGGTTCACTGTATATTTAATAATGCTTGAAATTCATAGATATCAGATCACTTCCACCTGGTTACGTGGATTTTGATCAGGCTGTAGGGTTTCATCATTCTGACTTGAGCCTAATAGAAGGCTACGTCATTAAGGCTAATTTCTTTATGCGTTAATTTAGTCTATTGAGATCCCACGTGCCCCTTTTCACTTGTTTACATACACATCGGAGTATCGCTTTGCGCGTTCTTATTTATACTAATCGTACGTGCTAAGGTCTTTTTTATCTCCTGAATCCAGTTCAAACTGTGGTTTTACAGTTTCATCTTTCTGGCATGCGCCTAATGTGAATGCTGCTAACAGCATAAGTGCTAATATTTTTTTCATTTTAATATGGTTTGGTTTGATTGAATGATTAATCGTAAGTGCTCAGATCTTTTTTATCTCCTGAATCAAGTTCAAACTGTGGTTTTACAGTTTCATCTTTCTGGCATGCGCCTAAAGTAAACGCTGCTAACAGCATGAGAGCTAATAATTTTTTCATTTTTAGTTTGATTATTATTTAAAAAATTTTCCAATGCCGAACTATTTCGAACAAATAAAGTTAATCAGAATTTTCAGGTTAGCAAGAATTTTAATTTTTTTTTCAAAAAAAAGTTAACCAACGCCTAAAGTAGCTATATTTGGTTAGCTATAATATGCCTATAAAGTTAACAGAAAAGCAATTAGAATTACTAATAGGCGCTATTCGCCATCGTATTAGTGAGCTTAATGACATCATAAATCCACTTTTATCGGAATTAGAGGAACATGAACGATTTTTAGCTGAACATGAACAGGAACAGCTACCCGGATTTGAAAGAAATATTTTTTCACAATCATTTGAACTACTTCCCTGGTCAAAAAAAATCATCATGGTACTTTTTGAGACTGGCCATGCTATGACGGCAAATGAAATTGTTGCAGAAATCATATCGAGAATCCCGGGGTTAGCTGAAGAAGCAAGCACACGCTCATCTGTAGCTTCTATCCTGAGCAGGCGATCCGGAAAACTATTCAAAAAAGTAGGAGATAAATATGGATTGATTGAATGGCGGATCAACAAGTTTAAATCCTGATGAACTATAAATTCATATAAGGTTTTGGAGTCCCAGATTAAGTGAAGCTGCCAGGTATTAACTACTTCAAATAAATCTTGCGGTCAGATTATAAAAAAAACCAGATCTTTGTATTACTGCAATGGTCATTAAAAATAGGCAACGACTTTCTATCAGTCTGTTTTTTTTTCTGTCGGGAATTTGCTTCGCTACATGGACATCGCGAATCCCTTCAATTAAAACCACATTTGATCTGAATGAAGCTGAATTAGGCACTCTCCTGCTGGCGATGCCGATAGGCTCAATTATCGGGCTTCCTATATCAGGATGGCTGGTGTCGAAGTTTGATAGCAGAATCCCGCTGTTAGTATCCTTTATCATTACATCCATTTCTCTTGCCCTTATCGGTCTGGCTCCTAATGCCTATATTCTTGCATTGCCGATCTGTTTATTTTCATTTACGATGAGGATCTTCAGTATTTCTGTAAATACTCAGGCTATTACTCTTCAAAAACTGTCAGATAATAAAATATTAGGCTCGTTTCATGGCTTATGGAGCGCAGGAGGTATTGCAGGCATACTCCTTACTACACTGATGGTTGCTCTCAATATATCCCTACAACTTCATTTGGTGTGCGTAACTTTGGTAAGTCTGATTGCAACAGTGTTTTCATACCGGTACCTTTTAAAGGATGACCGCCCCGTTTCAGGAAATAAACTTATTTTGAGTAAACCGGATCCATATATCGTTTACCTGGGCTTACTTGTATTCTTTTCTGCAGTTTGCGAGGGAGGAATGTTTGACTGGTCTGGTATTTACTTTCAGGATGTACTGAAAATTAAGGTATTTACTTATGGATATCTTGTTTTCATGACCTGTATGGCAATTTCCAGGTTTCTTTCAGACTCAATAGTGGATAAAATTGGAATGCCTGCAACTTATACCTGGAGTGCAGCTTGTATTATTATTGGAATTGGATCAACTATACTATTTACAAATATCTGGGCAGCAATGATTGGGTTTTCATTAGTAGGTTTAGGAACAGCCGCTATCATCCCGTTGAGTTATTCGTTAGCCGGACTTTCCAAAAAGTATTCACCCGGAATGGCCATTTCTATTATTGCTACTTATGCTATTTCAGGAATGCTGATAGGTCCCCCGATGATTGGATACCTGGCACATGCATTCAACCTTCAAACTTCTTTTATCACCTTTGCAGTGTGTGGAGTGATGATCATGCCCATTTCCAGGCTATTCTTCAGGCATCAAAAGAGAATTGCTTCATTAGAAAAATCGGTCGTTTCTGATGCTACTGAATAATTTTGATTGATTGAATTAGCACCCTTCAAATTTTTCAGACCAATTTTTTCTTTTTTTTTAACAAACAGAAAAAAGGAATTACTTTTGCATTAACCATTTGGTTAAATAAGATGGATAACATAGTAAAAGATCAATCAACAGAGCAGCGCATTCTTGTTGCGGCAAAAAAAATATTTGTTAAGCAGGGTATGACAGGAGCCCGCATGCAAGATATAGCGAATGAAGCCGGTATTAACAAGGCTATGCTTCATTACTATTTTCGCAGCAAGGAAAAATTGTTTGAAGTCATTTTAAAAGAGGCTATCGGTCGGTTAATTCCGAAACTAAGTGAAGTATTTAACGGAGACGAGACCTTATTTACAAAGATTGAACTCTTCTGTGAGCAATATATCGGTACCGTAAGGCAAAACCCATATATCCCCTTGTTCATTATCAGTGAATTGAACCGTCAGCCGGTAAAATTCATAGAAAACATTTGGGGTGGCATGAGCCAGTCATCACTAAATAAACTGGCTGATCAGGTAAATGAAGAAATAGAAAAAGGCAACATCAAGCCTATCAAACCCTTTCAACTCTTTGTAAACATGCTGGCTTTGTGCGTTTTTCCTTTTATAGGGAAGCCTATCCTTCAACACTTCAGTAAAATGAGCGATGAGCAATATAACCAGATGCTTGAAGACAGAAAAAAAGAAGTAGCTGAGTTTATTATTAATGCGATCAGAGTTTAAAAAAATTTAATATGGAATTAACTAGTTGGTTAAATAAGTTGGTTATCGTCCTGCTGTTATTAACTGCTCTTTCTGAGGCATCCCATTCACAGGAATTAAAACTTGAAGAAATACAGCTAAAAGCCAGGCAACATTATCCGTTAAGCAGACGAAAAGATTTGCTGGATCAGACACGCGAAATAAATATCGCTAACCTGGCTAAGGGATATTTGCCACAAGTAGTTATAAACGGGCAAGCCAGTTATCAGTCGGATGTGACCATGGTAAACATACCGGTGCCAGGGGTTAGCATTGAGCCCCAGGCAAAAGATCAGTACAAACTAACTGCAGATTTGAATCAACTGATTTTTGATGGCGGTGTGATTAACGAATCCCAAAAAATCAGTTCGCTTAATACCGATGTAATGCAGAAACAGCTGGAAGTAGAGCTTTATCAGCTTCGGGAACGGATAAACCAGGTTTACTTAACCATACTTTATGTTGATGAACAGCTAAAACAGCTGCAACTCATTGAAAAAGACATCCGGACCGGAATAGCGAAAACACAGGCCCAGGTTAACAATGGCATGGTTCTTCGCTCTAACCTTGACGTACTTCAGGCAGAGCTTTTAAAACAGGAACAACGTGTTATTGAACTTAATGCTTCCCGTGAAGGACTACTTAAATCCCTCAGCTTGTTAACCGGTGAGACAATAAGTCCGGCAAGTACGCTGACCAAACCAGCTACGCCGGAATTAAGTTCAGAAGTTCATCGTCCTGAACTCAGTTTATTCGAAAGTCAGTTAAAAGTTCTTGACCAGCAAAAACGACTTCTGAATGCCAAAAATCTCCCGCGGTTAAGTGCTTTTGGGCAGGGCGGCTATGGAAGGCCTGGTTTAAACATGCTGGATAATCAGTTCGATTGGTTTTATATCGCCGGATTACGGCTAAACTGGTCTCTTGGAGGATTATATCAGTTAAAGAACGAGAAAAAGTTATTGAATCTGGAAAAGAACACAGTCGCATTGCAACAGGAGACCTTTTTATTGAATAATGAGACGCAATTAAATCAGGTTGCAGCAGATATAAAGAAGCAATTATTATTGGTGAAATCGGATGAACAGATCATCGCTTTGCGGGAGAAAATCACAACAGCCGCCCGCGCACAATTAGAAAATGGTGTAATCACTGCCAATGATTATCTGCGGGAGATCAATGCGCTGGACCAGGCACGGCAATCACTAATTTTACATGAATTACAGCTTTTACAGGCGCAGATTAACTATCAGAATTTAACAGGAATATAATTCTTATCATGAATAAATTACAGATATATCTAGTATCCCTTTCACTGCTTTCAGGTGCATGTGGCAATAGCAACAATGAATTTGATGCTTCCGGAACTTTTGAAGCAGAAGAAGTAATTGTTGCATCTGAAATTGGGGGACAGCTAATCACATTTGATGTCAGGGAAGGTCAAACATTGACAAAGGGTCAATTGGTAGGTACAATTGATGCTGAAAGTCTGGATCTTCAGAAACAACAGGTTGAAGCGAGCATAAACGCCCTTCATGATAAAACCGCTGATGTTAATCCGCAAATACGTCTGCTTGAAAGCCAGGTATCCGTACAACAGGCCGAACTGGACAAACAGTTAAGGGAGAAAGTTCGTACAGCAAATCTGATCAAAGCCGATGCTGCTACACAAAAACAATTGGACGATATTAACTCCCAGATTGAGATTCTTAGGAGACAGATCGGCGTTACCAAACAACAGATACGGGTACAAAAAAACAATGTTCAAACACAAAACCGCAGTATACTGAGTGAAGAGAAACCTTTGAAGAAAAAGGTGGAGCAGTTGGAAGATCAGCTGAACAAAGCCAGTATTATTAATCCTACAGAAGGCACTGTACTTACAAAATATGCCGAAGCCGGTGAAATTACTAATCCCGGAAAGGCTTTGTATAAGATTGCAGATCTCAATACCATTATTCTCCGGGCTTACATCACTGGCGCTCAGCTATCTGAGGTAAAACTCAATCAGGCTGTAATGGTGCGTGTAGATAAAGGTGAAGATGATTACAAGCAGTTTACCGGAACCATTACCTATATATCGGATAAAGCTGAATTTACACCCAAAACCATACAAACCAAGGATGAACGGGCTAACCTCGTATATGCCGTAAAAATAAAGGTTAAGAATGATGGTTACCTGAAAATTGGCATGTATGGTGAGGTTTTGTTAAATGCACCGAAATGAATGCTATAAAGGTTTCCGACATCAGTAAAAGCTATACCGAAGGCAAAACAACTGTTTCTGCTTTGCAAAATATTTCTTTTGATGTTAAAAAAGGTGAATTGTTTGGCATTATAGGTCCTGACGGAGCAGGCAAGACCAGCCTGTTCAGAATACTTACCACACTCCTGCTGGCTGATGAAGGTAAAGCGGAAGTTGATGGTTTTGACGTAGTTAATGATTTCAAGGAGATCAGAAAGCGTGCAGGTTATATGCCCGGACGTTTTTCGTTATACCAGGACCTGACTGTAGCCGAAAACCTTGAATTTTTTGCCAGCATTTTTAATACAACTATAGAAGAAAACTATAACCTTATAAAGGATATCTATATTCAAATCGAGCCTTTTAAAGACCGAAGAGCCGGAAAATTATCTGGCGGAATGAAGCAGAAGCTGGCACTTTGCTGTGCTCTGATCCATAAACCATCTGTATTATTCCTTGATGAACCTACCACGGGTGTGGATGCAGTATCAAGAAAGGAATTTTGGGATATGCTCAAAGATCTAAAAAAAGAAAATATTACGATACTCGTTTCAACACCCTATATGGACGAGGCCAGCCTGTGTGACAGGGTTGCACTGATACAGGAAGGAAAAATTCTGTCAGTAAACATCCCGGCAAACATCATAAAAGAATTTGGCAGAAAACTGCTGGCTGTCAGATCGGATAAAATGCATTCGCTGCTTGGGGAGCTTAAGCAAATAAACGGAGTTGAAGATGCTTATCCATTTGGTGAATTTCACCATGTTGTTATCAGTAAAAGAAAGGAAAAATCCGTTGAAGAACAGATCATAACCCTCAATTCGCCAGGGATTGAAGTTCATGAAACTAAACCAAACATTGAGGATTGTTTTATGGCACTAATGAAAGACTAATGGAACAGGATAAAGCAATTTCAGTAAAAAACCTAACGAAAAGATTTGGTGATTTCACTGCGGTAGATAATATCAGTTTTGAAGTTGAAAAAGGTGAAATCTTCGGCTTTCTGGGTGCTAACGGTGCAGGTAAAACAACCGCTATGCGTGTGCTTTGCGGTCTTTCATTTCCTACTTCCGGCGAGGCCACTGTAGGTGGTTTTGATGTGTATAAGCAAACGGAGCTGATTAAGAAAAACATTGGATATATGAGTCAGAAGTTTTCTTTGTATGAAGATCTTACAGTAAAAGAAAACATCCGGTTCTATGGAGGAATTTATGGTTGTTCCGATCCGTTTATCAAAGAAAAAACAGGTTTCCTTCTTGAACATCTTCATATGGAAAAAGAGGGAGATAAACTTGTAGGTTCCCTGCCACTGGGGTGGAAACAAAAGCTTGCTTTCTCGGTTTCGGTTTTTCATGAACCCACCATCGTTTTTCTGGATGAGCCAACAGGCGGTGTAGACCCCGTTACCCGGCGTGAATTCTGGAATATGATCTATGAGGCTTCTGAAAAAGGGATTACCGTATTTGTGACCACACATTATATGGATGAAGCAGAGTACTGTAACCGGGTATCGATAATGGTGGATGGCCGCATTGATGCCCTGGATACGCCAAAGGCCCTGAAGCAAGAACATGAATCGGAAAGTATGGATGAGGTATTTCTGAAGCTGGCCAGAAAGGCTCAGCGGAGCGGGGAATAATATAAAAGCTATGCCGATATTAAAACTGATCCCTCAAACTCACACAGCGCGATGAAACAATTTTATTCATTTGTAAAAAAGGAATTTTTTCACATCTGGCGGGATCCGCAGACCATGCTTATTTTATTAGGCATGCCTGTTGTACAGATTATAATCTTTGGTTTTGCATTAACCAATGAAGTAAAAAATACGCAAATCGCAATATATGATCAGGCTCATGATGTTGCTTCAGCTTCGCTCATCTCTGAAGTTGAAGCAAGCAGATACTTTAC
>DASWTL010000259.1:0-4508 GCA_036402155.1 Sphingobacteriaceae bacterium
GGCGACTAGCATCATCCCTCAAAGCAGCTATATTTAAACTCTCATTATTCCCGATATTTCAACTTTTGCGTGTGACACCACCTGCGGTAGACAGCATTACGCTCAGGCATCACAGAAAAAAAGCATGTTGAGTTCTGCTGAATACTAAAGCACCGAGCATATCCTACGTCGGCAGAGGTGCCGCAGGTGGCCTTCTATTGAAACGGCTGCTGAAGTAGCTCACCCAACCCCCTCTCCAAAAGAGATGGGCTTTTTAAGAGATTGAAAACAATGGAAATTTTCTGGAGAGTTTTATCAGTTATGATAGCTGCAAATGTTTTTCATAAACCTTTATTATTGCTCCTACAACACGTTCCAAATCATCCTCGGTAAGATTTGAACCCGATGGCAGGCAGAGCCCTCTTTCAAATAAACTTTCGCTTACATTAGTGCCATAATATGGTGAACTACGAAATACAGGCTGAAGGTGCATAGGCTTCCATAAAGGTCTTGATTCGATGTTTTCTTCTAATAATGCCAGACGAATGGTTTCCCTGGAAAAGCCTCCAAGAGGTTCAACTAATATACAGGAAAGCCAGCGATTGCTGAATGAATCTTCCGGCTCTTCTAAAAAAGATATCTCCTTTATATGCCCCAATGTTTTCTTATAATAATCAAAATTCGCCCTCCTTTGGTCAACATGGTTGTCCAATACCAGCATCTGCCCCCTGCCAATGCCAGCACACACATTACTCATCCGGTAATTATATCCTATTTGAGAATGCTCATAATGAGGGGCGTCATCGCGTGCCTGGGTTGCTAAAAACACTGCTCTTTCCGCGTCGGCCTTATCTTTTGTTACCAAAGCTCCCCCACCTGAGGTTGTAATAATTTTATTCCCATTAAAAGACAAGCATGCCATTTCGCCAAACGTACCGCAATTCTGCCCTTTTATGCTGGATCCAAGAGCTTCTGCGGCATCTTCCAATACCGGAATCTGATATTTTTCAGAGATGGTCATGATATCAACCATCTTTGCCGGCATTCCGTACAGATGAACCGGGATAATAGCCTTAGGCTTCTTACCAAGCGAAATCCTGGCAATAATAGCTTTTTCGAGATATTCCGGAGACATATTCCAGGTGTCAGACTCTGAATCTATGAATACGGGCGTTGCTCCCAGATAACTTATCGGATTTGCTGAAGCTGAGAAAGTCATGCTTTGACACAATACTTCATCCCCGGGCAGTACACCCAAAATAATCAGTGCCAGATGTATAGCTGCCGTGCCTGAACTTAATGCGGCTACATTCGACTCCTCGCTTAAGTAAAGCTTCAGATCTATTTCAAAACCTGTCACATTTGGCCCCAACGGCGCTATCCAGTTCTCTTCAAAGGCTTCCTTTATATATTTTTGTTCCTGTCCGCCCATGTGAGGGGACGAGAGCCATATTTTATTCTTCATCCTGATTATTATACCTTATTACCTTGCCTGGGTTTCCTGTTACTACCGCGTAGTCTGGAACATCTTTGATTATAACTGTTCCAGCTCCTACAGTAGCCCATTTACCAATTCTAATCCCCTGTATTACACAAGCGCCGATACCTATATGTGTGCCTTCACCTACTGATATATTGCCTGCTAAGGCAACATTAGGAGATATGTGGACATAATCTTCAAGTACGCAATCATGATCAATTGAGCAATTAGTATTGAGTATACAATGCTTTCCTATATAAGAACCTGCATTCACGGCTACATTTGCCATAACCACTGTGCCGGATTCTATAGTGCTTCCCCGCGATATCTGTGCACTTGGCTCAATCGCTATAATATATGTAAAACTCCATTTCTCTGCTATTAACTTTCTTACTTTATTATTCCCAATAGAAATGATACACTCTGTCTTAGCATGGAGAACCTCTGCTGCATTGTGGATAACCGAATATCCATATAATTCCTGAACCGATCGATTATCATCAATTAATGCCTTAATAGACTGCCCATTCCGCAACAGGATATCAATAATTACCTTTGCGTGCCCGCTTGCTCCATATAAATACATACTAGTTAAGGCCGTTGAATTTTTCCATGGTTGCTACACCTTGCTGATTAATCCCTTCCCTTTTTAACACTTTAAATACTGTTAAAAATAAAACTTTAATATCTAACAAAAATGAAATATTATCGATATACCATACATCCATTTCGAGCTTTTCTCGCCAGCTAAGTGAGTTGCGCCCGTTAACCTGCGCCCAACCAGTGATTCCAGGCTTTACTTCATGCCTCCGTGCCTGAAATTCATCGTACAACGGTACATATTCGGGCAATAAGGGTCTTGGACCAATTAAACTCATATCACCTTTTATTACGTTAAGCAACTGTGGTATTTCATCAATTGATAATCTCCTAACCCAAAGCCCAATTCTTGTCATTCTTTCGTTATCTGGTAATAAGTTGCCCTTCTCATCACGTCTATCATTCATTGTCCTTAATTTTATTATCGTAAAAAGTCTTGCATCTTTACCTGGTCGGCTTTGAAAGAAGAACACCTTGCCCCTATTGAAAAAAAATAAAATAGTGCCGAATAAAATAACTATAGGTAAGAAAGAAATAAATAAGGGAATTGATATGAAAAGATCTAAACCTCTTTTGAAAAAAAAATTATACATTGTAATCAAGACTTCTATACTCCTTTAAGAGAGCATCCCATACTATTCTTTGATTATACCGGGTATTAATCATCGTTCTAGCATTTAATTTTAGCCGGTGATGAAACTCATCATCATCGATCATTTTCAACATACTATTGTGTAAAGATACGACATCTCGTTTATCGATTATGGTTCCATTTACACCTTCGATAATAATTTCGTTACAACCGTTAATATCGGTAACGATGCTAGGTAAGCCCATTGCCCCGGCTTGCAAAACTACATTAGGAAATCCTTCTCTGTAACTCGGTAATATCAGACAATCAGAAACCGCCAGTAAGGGTCTTATGTCTTCCTTGAATCCCATATATCGAATATTCTCATTGTTTTCTATTTCTAATATCGTTTTAGGGGATGGCTTGGAAGATCTTTCCAATTCTCCGACTAAAATCAACCTAACATTCTTTCTGAACTCCGAAACTGACCTAAAAGCAGCAATCAACTCATTAATACCTTTATCTTTCGTAATTCGACCTACAAATATAAAAACAAAGCTATTTTCAATGTTTAAGACTGATTTCAAAGTTGCGTTGTCGTTGGCCGAATATGCCATTGGGTCAAAAACACTTAGATCAACTCCGTTTACATTGCCGTTTGCCAATACCTTTAACGGCTTTGATGTGATCTTATATTTTAATAAATCTGCTTTAACGCCCTCTCCTTCCGGATATACATTTGTTGCACAATAACAAAGCAGTCGATCCATCCATATTAACACATTTTGAAGTATGCCTTTTCTTGAAGGAAAAATTAAACCGGTAAAAGTATGCATCCTTATTGGCACACAGGCCGCTTTTCCAGCAAGCATGCTCAAAAGGCCAGCTTTCGGCGTAATTGAATGAACGATTAAAGGCTTTTCTTTTTTGAACAATCGGTACAGTTTGACTACGCTAATTATATCTTTTAGCGGGGAGATCCCACGCTCCATCTTCAATGGACATACTCGTATTTTTTCTCGCTCTTGAACGTCGGTTAAGTCTTGTCCTGATCCCGAAACTGCTAAAACTTCATAGTGATGAGATAAAAAACTTAATTGCCCTCTGAGCAAAATATTAAGCGAAATGGGCACAGTAGCTACCCTGATTATTTTTTTTTTTATTCTATCCTTCATAGAAGCCTGTTTGATGTCAGATTACTCCGTCTTAAAACAATATTAAAAACAAAATAACTCATAAGTAATGCTTTCCGCATGGCATTCACTAATATCAAGTCATTTACCTTTTACGTGAATGCCCTTTGCCGTAAGAGCCAAAATAAAGATCTAGCTTGGCTGATAACACTCGACTTCATGTTAATATTGAACAAGCATTCCGCGCTTTTTACAGTTATGTAAATAGGACTTTGAGTATGACTTTGTATCTTTAATTTTAAGAAATCAATTTTTTAATATTTAAAAACCACCTAGCATCAACCTTTTTGGAATTTAAAGAACTGTAATTATTTTTTTAAGGATCATAATTTTCAAGGTGACCTATACTTTAAACCAAAACATCAATTTTTAGTATTTGGTTAATACTTTCCATATTGTTTCAAAGTTAGTTATCTATTTATGTATACAACTTACAGATTGCTTATTTCAGTTATGCTTTATTATCTATGAGTCTCAAGCCAAGACTGGAACATTAGCACATTCCAGAGATGATGTTCCCAATTACGCCTTCCTTGCAAGTGTTCTACCCATTTTTTTCGTACGACAATAGGATTTAAAAAACCTTCTTTATAAAGTCTAGTTTCATCTAATAGTTTTTCTGCCCATTCCCTCAACGGACCTCTTAGCCATTCAGCTAAAGGTACACTAAATCCCATTTTTGGGC
>DASWTL010000260.1:0-7736 GCA_036402155.1 Sphingobacteriaceae bacterium
TGCTGGAGGAAAAAATGATTTCCTGGAGATGCAACGGTATGTCTTTATCCATGGCTTTTACTGCAAATTTTTCTTTCTAACAGCTCGAAGTTAGCGCTTTAACGCAAATTTTTTTCGTTAATTAGTTCTTTTTTGCAAATTTTTCTACTTAGTGACAAATTAGTGACATTTTAAGAATAGCTCTCGCACGCAAGTTTTTCTGGTTAATTAATGTTGGCTTGATTATTTCAGCAAATTTCTCTTGCTAACTACCTCAATTTTGCAAATTTTTCTATTTAATGCAATGAATAAAGATATGAGAAGTATAATTCTTAAACGAATCATGTCATAATATAGCTAAAGGTTACTTGCAAAAAGTTGCCTAAGGGGCTGTTGTGAAGGGCAAAAGCTTCTGGCTTAAGCACGTATACTCTGCGGGTTTATTCCTTCCCTTTCTGTACTCTCTCATTCAATTCTTTGAATTATCCATTCTTTCTTTATATTTAATCAACCTTATCATTCTCATATGGAGTTTATGACCTTACTACTTATCATAGTAGTAATCGTACTGATCGTGCAACAAAGATCCTTCTTTACCAGAACAACTAACAATTGGAATTCCGCATAATCCGTTTGCAGGTAAAAAGGAAACACGTGATATTACACCCTTTTTATGGATTGCAATAACGCTTGCGTTTGGCCTTTTAACTTTTTTAAGCTGGAGAATGATGAAAGAAATGAAGGGGAGGGAGATTCATTAATGAACTTTCTGCCCAGTAACTTTTTAATTTTTTTGATACAGTAATCTATGACTAAGTATTATGGCCACAACTAACCCCGCAGCCGGGCTGGGAAGAAACAGCATCATCGCGCTCATTTCCTCCATCATCATAATTTCCGGATGCGTTGCATGGTTTTTCTTTTTCAAAACCCCTAATAATGATCGAAATCCTGCATTTGCGAAATACATTGAGAGTTACACTTCAGGAGTAATTTTAAAGAATGGAACCATAAAGATCCAGCTGGCCGGCCAGGTGAAAACATTACATAGTATTAATCAGCCTTTAGAAAGTGATGTATTGGATTTTAGCCCGGGTATCGAAGGAAAAGCCTATTGGCTTGATGAACGAACCATTGAGTTCAAACCTTCACAAAATTTGGAACCCGGAAAAATATATGACGCAACTTTTGAGCTTGGAAGGCTGGTAGATGTAAATGAAGACTTACAAAAATTTAAATTTAGCTTTCAGGTTGTTAAGCCATCTTTTAAAATTGAAGAACATGGACTCCGGTCCATCAACAGCTCTTCACTGGACTACCTGCAACTAACCGGAAACGTACTTACATCAGATATAGAAAAACCAGCTGACATTGAAAAGCTTTTGTTCGCTGAGCATGCCGGCAAATCGGTTAAAATAAAATGGCTACATAACCAACAGATTCGCAGCTCAACGTTTACTGTTGACAGCATCCTGATGGGTAAAAAAGCTGAGGTATTAAAACTTTCCTGGAATGGGGCTGCAATAAATGCTGATTTAAAAGGAAGTAAGGATATAGAAGTTCCCGCAAAAGGTGTTTTTAAAGTTCTGGATATTAACGCTGTTCATGAACCGGAACAGTACGTGCTTATTCAACTGTCTAACCCGGTTATGGTCGCACAGGATTTAAGCGGCCTGATTAGTGTTAATAATATAACCGATCTGAAATTTACTATTGAAGGCAGCGAGATCAAAGTGTATACACCAGATAAGCTGGAAGGGAACTATGCCGTTAAGGTGAATGAGGGAATTGAGAATATTGTTGGTCAGAAGCTAAAGAACGGCATCACAGCAAATATCAGTTTCGAGAATATGGAACCTTCCATTAAAATTCCGGGAAAGGGAATGATTATCCCGGACTCGGGCAAGCTAACTTACCCGTTCGAAGCCGTTAATCTTAAAGCCGTTGATGTAACCATTATTAAAATTAATGAAAATAATGTTTCGCAGTTTTTCCAGGTGAATAACATGGATGGTAATAATGAGTTGCGGCGGGTGGGAAAGCCTCTGGTACAAAAAACCATATGGCTGGATGAGGACAAGGCTATTAATCTGAAAAGAAAAAACCGTTTCGCTCTGGATATAGACCAGCTGATAAAAACTGAACCAGGCGCTATTTACCGGATCACCATAGGATTCAGAAAGTCGTACTCACTTTACACGTGTAGCGGAAACGCAGAAGAAAATGCTGAGGAAGATGAGAGTTCCGGAAGTAATACGTTTTACGACGAAGAAGGGTACTATCCCGAAGGAATCGATGAAGATGATGATTTCTGGCAGCGATACAACTCATATTATCCGATGGGTTATAATTGGGATGAGAAAGATAATCCATGTTCAGCATCTTACTACAGCCAGGACAGGTGGGTTTCCAGGAATGTAATTGCATCAAACATCGGGCTTATAGCTAAAAGGGGAACCGATAATTCGGTTTTAATTTTAGCAACAGACATCATGACTACCGCCCCGATGAGCGGAGTAGAAATTAAACTGGTGGATTACCAGAATCAGATCCTGGAAACCGGTATTACAGGTGATGATGGCACTGCCCGGGTTGAGCTTAAACGCAAGCCCTATTTGCTCCTGGCAAGCAAGGGAGCACAGAGAGGTTATTTAAAATTAGACGATGGCACTTCGCTTCCGTTAAGCCGGTTTAATGTAAGTGGTGATGTTGTTCAAAATGGTATAAAAGGGTTTATTTATGGTGAACGTGGCGTTTGGCGGCCGGGAGATTCTGTATTTGTAAGTTTTATCCTGGAAAACAAAGCGAAAGATCTGCCGCCGGATCTGCCCATTATTTTTGAGCTTTACACTCCGCAAGGGCAGCTAAATAAAAAGCTCGTCCAAAATAAAGGGTTAAATGGATTTTATAGTTTCAAAGTAAATACAGAGGCCGGCGCTCCCACTGGCAACTGGCTTGCAAAAGTCAAGGTAGGCGGAGCCGTATTCAGCAAACCGATCAAGATTGAAACAATAATGCCTAACCGCTTAAAGATCAATCTGAACTTTCCCTCAGCAGAATTGGGTAGCGGAAAAAATAATAAAGGCATTCTATCAGCGAAATGGTTGTTCGGCGCTACAGCTAAAAATCTTAAAGCTAAAATTGATGCAACACTTGTTCCCGCTAAAACCGCCTTTAAAAACTTTCCAAAATATACATTTGATGATCCTACCAGTGCTTTTGAGGCAGAAAGCAAAACCGTGTTTGATGGTACCCTGAATGAGTCAGGCTTAGCTTCTGTAACGGCTGATCTGAACTCATCAGCGAGTGCTCCCGGCGTTTTGAAAGCGAATTTTTTGACCAGGGTATTTGAACCGGGTGGTAATTTCAGCATCGACAACTTTTCAATGCCTTATCATGTATACGATTCTTATGCTGGAGTTAGACTGCCTGAAGGCGAAAAACTGTCCGGAATGCTGATGACAGACAGGGATCATGTTCTGGATATTGCCAATGTTAATGCGGATGGAAAGTTATTGGCAGGCCGGCAGCGGGTTCAAATAGAGCTATACAAGATTCAGTGGCGATGGTGGTGGGATGAAGGGGAAGAAAACTTATCCAATTTTACACAGGATAATTATAACCAGTTAATAAAAAAGGAAACGATCACTCTTACTAACGGCCAGGGCAGGTGGAATCTAAGAATTAATTACCCTGAATGGGGGCGTTACCTGGTAAGAATAAAAGATTTAAGCAGCGGACATACTACCGGCGAAACAGTTTATATAGACTGGCCCGGCTGGCAGCAGCGCGAGCAGCAAAATAACCCCACAGAAGCTTCAATGCTATCCTTTAATTCCAATAAGGAGAAGTATAAGGTTGGAGAAGAAGTGGTACTGACCATTCCAAGCAGTAAAGGTGGCAGGGGATTAGTAAGTATAGAAAGCGGCAGTAAGGTATTAAAAACCTGGTGGATTGAAACACAGTCAGGGCAAACGAAATATTCGTTCAAAGTGGAGAAAGAAATGGCACCCAACATTTATGTGAATGTAACCCTCCTCCAGCCTCATTCGCAAACCATTAATGATCTTCCCATCCGGATGTACGGGGTAATTCCAATTCTGGTCGAAGATCCTCAAACCATTTTAAAACCCGTTATTAAGATGGCTCCGGTTATCAGGCCTGAAACCAATACCTCTATTTCAGTGAGTGAAAGTTCAGGTAAAGCCATGACGTATACTATTGCAATTGTGGATGAAGGCCTGCTAGACCTTACCCGCTTTAAAACCCCTGATCCGCATAGTAGTTTTTACGCCCGGGAAGCGTTAGGCGTTAAAACCTGGGATCTGTTTGATCATATTGTGGGCGCCTGGGGCGGCGATCTGGCCAGGATATTAAGCATTGGCGGGGATGGTAATATCAACAGGAACGTTAATCCTGCCAAAGCAAACCGTTTTAAACCGGTGGTAAAATATTTAGGTCCGTTTTCGTTGCGGGCCGGAAGCAGTGCAACTCATCAATTTAAATTACCACAATACATTGGCTCTGTGCGGGCCATGGTAATAGCAGGACAGGACGGAGCTTACGGATTTACTGAAAAAGCTGTGGAAGTTAAGAAGCCCCTGATGTTGTTGGCTACCTTACCACGGGTAGCTGGTCCGGGTGAAACTTTTAGATTACCCGTCACTGTTTTTGCAATGGAAAAAGGTATTCGTAATGTGAGTCTGGAGGTTCAAACGAATGGGTTATTAAGTTCATCCAGAACGAAACAGAATCTCAGCTTCAGCGAGATTGGCGAAAAGATGATTTATGCTGATGTCAAAGTCAAAGACGTTGTAGGGATCGCTAAGATAAAGATCATTGCCAGAAGCGGGCGGGAGCAGGCCGTTTTTGAGGTAGAGATGGATATCCGAAATCCAAAACCGTATATCACGTCAGTGGACGGAAAAGAAATTGCTGCAGGTAAAAGCTGGACAAGCTCCTATTCGACCATCGGCATGTCAGGAACTAACAGCGGGCAGCTGGAAATTTCTGCAATTCCACCCATGAATTTGACTAAACGATTGAGTTACCTGATCAAATATCCTCATGGATGCGTGGAGCAAACCGTTTCTGCTGTTTTTCCGCAATTGGTGCTGAACCAGCTAACAGACCTTTCACCGCAACAGAAAGCCCAGGTTGAACGTAACGTTAAGAACGGCATTAATAAAATCAGGACATTTCAGACTGTGGATGGTGGCTTAGCCTACTGGCCGGGTGAACGTGAAGCTGATGAGTGGGGAACAAATTACGGCGGTCATTTTCTGGTGGAAGCGCAAAAACGGGGCTATAGCCTACCCGCGGGTGTGCTTGAACAATGGAAGCGCTATCAGAGTACAAAAGCAAACGCTTATGCACCCAGCAGCACCAATTTTTATGGTGGTGACCTGATGCAGGCGTACCGGCTATACCTGCTTGCATTGGCAAAGAAACCTGAGATTGGAGCAATGAACCGGTTACGGGAGTTTCAGTATCTTTCGGATGCCGGCAAATGGCGGCTGGCGGCAGCTTACATGTTGATCGGCCAGGAACAGACCGCCGCAAAGCTGATCAACGGTTTAAGCACTTCAGTTAAACCATATCAGCAAATGTCTTACACGTACGGATCTGATGTAAGAGACGAGGCCATGATATTAGAAACTTTGACAGAAATGGGCAGAAGATCACAAGCCTCCGCCCTGGTAAATTCGCTTGCAGCACGGTTGGCAAAAGAGCAATGGCTAAGTACACAGGCTACTGCGTATGCGTTAATTGCTATTTCGAAATATTGCGGGGTAAACAAAAACGGTTCAAAGATGAGTTTCAGTTATAGCATGAACGGAGCTCAAAAGGCCGTTCAGTCTGCTTCATATCTGCAACGGATCACTTTAGACTACAAAGCAGGGAAATCGGCTATCGGTGTTAAAAATAATGGCAGCAATGTGTTGTATGTAAGAGTGATCAGGGAGGGACAGGCTTTGCAGGGAGAAGATCCTCCGCAAAAGAATAATGCTGAAGTATTGGCAATGAATGTGATTTATAAGACACTCAATGGCAGGCTTATAGATCCGGTTTCAATCAGTCAGGGAACGGACTTTGTTGCTGAAGTAACTGTCAATAATCCCGGTAAAAGAGGAAACTATGATCAAATGGCGCTGACGCAGATCTTTCCATCGGGCTGGGAAATTATCAATACCCGGTTAAGCGATAATTCCGGAGATAACAGCGAATCAAAGTATACCTATAGGGATATCAGAGATGACCGGGTATTGACTTATTTTAATATTCCGGGGCGGCGTACTTTAACCTACCAGGTATTGTTGAACGCCTCTTATCTGGGAAGGTATTATTTGCCGTCGGTAAGTTGTGCAGCTATGTATGATAATGATATTAGTGCTGTGAACAGAGGTAAATGGGTGGAAGTTGTGAAGTGATTGGTTTACTGCTGTGTATACGCATTGTCATTTTGATCCGCCTGAGGCGGAAGAAATCTGGGCTGTGGGGTTGGGTATAATCCTTCGCGCAAGGCCAGATCTCTCCTGCGTCGAGATGATAAAGCGTGTTAGATGAGTCGTTGAAAAGTATGACAGGTGAGATAGCTTGCTGAAATTTTCTAGATATATTTAGTTGAAAACACCATTTAAAAATCTCCAAAAACTAATAATAGCAGCCGTAATCCTGGTTGTTTTCCTGGTTTTTTGGTTCTCGCTACCCAATCCTCTTTTCAAGTCGCCAACCTCATTTGTGTTAGAAGCAAATAACGGCGAACTGCTGAGTGCCGGTATCGCTGAAGACGGGCAGTGGCGTTTTCCGGTACGCGATACCTTGCCGGAGAAGTTTGCAGAATGCATCACTACTTTTGAAGATAAGCGCTTTTATTACCATCCCGGCATAGACCCGCTGGCATTAGCACGCGCAATTAAGCTGAATCTTAGCAGCAAAAGAACCGTAAGTGGTGCAAGCACTATTACCATGCAGGTTATCAGGTTGAGTATGAACAAACGGAGAACCTACTGGCAGAAATTCAAAGAACTGATTCTGGCATTCCGGCTCGAACTTTCGTACTCAAAGCAGGAGATATTAGCACTCTACGCTGCAAATGCCCCATTTGGAAGCAATGTGGTTGGTTTAGAGGCAGCTTCATGGCGCTATTTCAGCCGAAGTCCCGACCGGCTGTCATGGGCAGAAATGGCCATGCTGGCAGTTCTCCCGAACGCGCCATCTTTAATACATCCCGGAAAGAACCGGGCCCAGCTTTTAAGAAAAAGAAATATATTGCTTGATCAGCTGTACCAGGAGAAGATCATCGATTCAAATACAGCTCAGCTGGCTAAACTTGAACCCATTCCCGAGCAACCGGTTGCTTTACCTCAGTACGCACCCCATCTTCTGGATAAATTCAAACAGGATTATCCCACGCTCAAAACCGAAAAAACAATACTGCGCACCACCATAAATATCAGCCTGCAAAGAAATATTTCCCGGATTTTAAAAAGAAATCATCAGCAATTCAAAGCCAATGGTATCAACAATGCAGCGGCACTGGTTCTGGATGTGGAAACCGGCAATACGCTGGCTTACGTGGGCAATGTTTATGATCCTTCTGATCCGGAACTGGAAAGCCATGTCGATATGATTAAGGCGGTACGGAGTCCGGGCAGCACATTGAAGCCTTTGCTTTATGCGGCCATGCTCACTGATGGTATGATTTTGCCAAATACACTCATTCAGGACATACCCACACAAATAGGCGGATATAA
>DASWTL010000261.1:0-8796 GCA_036402155.1 Sphingobacteriaceae bacterium
GCTGTAGCTGCATGTAAAAACAAGGATTTGCTTATCGACAGTTTTTTTGAAGCTGAGTGCAGGAAAGAAGGCTTTCTTTAATCAATTCCCCCTATAATTCCCAGTTCTTCAAGCCTGGCATCTGCTTCATCTTTAACATACAGCACAGGTTCTGAAGAATATTCTCTCATGAAAGCTTCTGCCTTCATTACCATATTTTTTGATCCGATAAATATCGGTGAGCGCTGATGGAGCGATTCAACAGGTAATTCAAGAATACGCTGAAAACCGGTAGTTGCGCGTCCGCCTGCCTGTTCTATGAGGAAAGCCATGGGATTACATTCGTAAACTAAACGTAATTTCCCATTGGTGGCAGAAGATGTTACCGGGTAAATGAATATTCCACCCTTTATCAGATTACGATGTATGTCTGCAACCATAGAGCCTATATCTCGCGATGGATAAGGACGACTGGTATCTTTGTCGTGAACCTGGCAGTACTTAATATATTTCTTTACCCCTTCAGGGAAATGGACATAATTCCCCTCGTTAATTGCATAAATTATTCCATCTTCAGGAATGGTCATGTCTGGATGGGAAAGGCAGAACTCACCGATTGATGGGTCCAGGGTAAATCCATTTACACCTTTCCCGGTAGTATAAACCAGCATGGTTGAAGAACCATAAATAATGTATCCTGCCGCAACCTGTTCAGTACCCCGTTGCAAAACATCCTCAATAGTTGCCCGGCCATCTACAGATTTTCTACGGTATATGGAGAAAATAGTACCCACAGCAACGTTCACATCTATATTTGATGAACCATCAAGCGGATCTATCGCTACGATATATTTAGCATTTTTTGAAATCTCGGAATCAATGTAAACATACTCCTCATTCTCTTCAGACACTACTATACAGCATTCTCCACCACTTTGCAGCGCTGAGAGAAATTGTTCATTAGCATAAATGTCAAGCTTTTTCTGGCACTCTCCCTGCACGTTAACAGAACCTGCGTCACCCAGGATGTTCATTAAGCCGGCCTTATTAATCTCCCGGTTAACTATTTTAGAAGCTATTCCGATATCACGTAATAATCGTGATAACTCGCCTTTAGCATATGGAAAATCAGACTGCTTTTCAATGATAAACTGACCTAATGTGGTAACTCCTCCTGACATACTTAGTGTATTTTTTACATTATCTATTACCCAATTCAATTACCTCTAAGGTATGAATTTTGTCCTCAGAAATGCAGAATCTAATTAGAGAACGTATTTTATGCCAGCCTTGTTTGCCTGCGGCCCCGGGATTTAAGTGTAAACAGCCGATTTTTTTATCGTAAATAACCTTTAATATATGGGAATGTCCTGTAATAAAAATTCCGGGAGGATCGGTGAATAAGTCTGCTTTAATTTTAGGGTTGTAATTGCCGGGATATCCGCCGATATGTGTCATCCAAACCTTAACATCTTCACATTGAAACTTTAAATGTTCAGGATAAACCACGCGGACATCTTTATCATCAATATTTCCATAAACACCGCGAAGAGGCTTAAATGCTGCGAGCCGGTCTGCTAACTCTATGTTACCAAAATCACCTGCATGCCAGATCTCGTCACACTCGTCAAAATGTTTGAAAATGGCTTCGTCGAGGTAGCCATGGGTATCTGATAGGAGGCCGATACGGGTCATGCCGCAATTTCGCACATCAAATCCTGATATGCGAATAAATTAAAATATTGTGAGGAAATCTCTGAGTAACCGTGCGTATTTCTCTGTATACGACTTTGGTTCCGCGTAAATAACAACATCCCCCGACAACAAAGTGCCCTTTTCTCTTCTGAAGCTCACTATCTTACGATGAGGTTCTGAATCTTTAAAGGAAGCAATTTTTATTTGATGACGCAGGTAAAATCCAAAGTCCAATGCTAATTTGGTAACCATGTCAGCGGTTTCGAAGGGAAGAATTAAAGATAATCGGCCATTCTCGTTTAAACATACCTTCACATGGGCAAGCAAGTCAGAAAAAAATTTCATGGTGGTGTGCCGTGCTATTTCTTTTGCAGCTGTGGACGATTTTAATGAATTAATAAAAAAAGGCGGATTGGAAATGATCAGATCATATGTTTTATCGGGATATTCAGCAAAATACTGTTCAAAGGATTTTGGAAAACAAGTACAGCGATCAGAAAACGGAGAATTATGAAAGTTGTTTTTCGCCGTTTCAGCAGCCTCCTTATCGATCTCGACAGCATCAATTATTGCCATTGGAAAACGCTGAGCAAGCATTAATGCAATCACTCCGGTTCCTGTTCCTATATCCAGTATAGATTTCGGATCTTTTGCTGTCACCAGCGCTCCCAGCAAAACTCCATCGGTATTTACCTTCATGGCACATCCGGTCTGATCAACTGCGAATTGCTTGAATTGGAATGTATTGGTTTTTGGCTGGGACAAGGGGATTAATGTTAGTTTTTGGATGTATCAAACTCACAACACCTCGTCATATCGACTGGCCTTGTGGCTGGCATGTGCAAGGAGATATCCGGAACATAGAAGTACAAGCCAGGCGGATAGTACTCTTTAACTCCGGGATTTCTCAGCCCCTTCAAATCCCGCACACAATCGAAATGACGGGGAGGGGTAGGGACAGTGTAGTTACTTACGGCAGTTATTTACATGCCCGCAGCAGGTTACTCCCCTAAAATATCATGCAACACAGTATTGAATTTACTTTTCGCTTCGGCAACGTTACCAAAAGATTGTTCATCTACCATAAGTTCACCTGAAGTTACTTTACCTAATAAACTAAACTCAGTATCAGAAACAGCCAACAATTCAATAAATGCTTCCTGGTCAGCGGGTTTTACTGAAACTACCACCCTTCCCTGTGCTTCACCAAAAAGGAAGGCATCTGGACGGATTTCAGCATCAGTTTCAATAGAAAAACCAAGCTGGTTTGGCATGGATGACTCTAACAGCGTAATATAAAGTCCGCCGTCGGCTACGTCATGTGCACTTGCAATTAACTTCTGAGCTATCAATTGCTTAACCTCCTGGTGCATGTTATATTCTTTGTCCAGGTCAAAGTAAGGCGCCGGACACGCAGTAATACCATGAAAAGATGCTAAGTACTGGGATGAAGCAATATCATTTACACTTTCACCTACCAGATAAATAAGGTCACCTTCGTTTTTAAAATCTGAAGTCATGAACGTATTTAAATCATCAAGTACTCCCAGCATACCAATAGTTGGTGTTGGGAACACCGGACCATCATCTGTTGATTGATTGTAAAAGCTCACATTACCCCCCGTTACAGGAGTTTCAAATTTCGTACAGGCCTCTCCCATACCTTTAATGGCGCTAACGAACTGCCAGTAAACTTCCGGAACATACGGGTTACCAAAATTCAGACAGTTGGTAATTGCAACAGGCTCTCCGCCAGCACAAACTATATTTCTTGCTGCTTCTGCTACCGCGATGGCACAACCCTTCTGCGGATCTGCATAAACATATCTTGAATTACAATCAACAGTTAGTGCAATTGCTTTATTTGTACCTTTCACTGCAACTACGGCTGCATCACTCGGGTGATTTGTTGTCATCGTGGCCGTTCCAACCATCGAATCATACTGATCTGTAACCCATTGTTTAGAAGCAATATTCGGATGAGTGACTAAATGATCAGCTACTTTTTTCAGATCATCCGGAACTTTAACTGAATCAATATTGAATTTCTGATTTTCACGATAATATGCCGGTTCCCTGTACTCACGCTGATAAACCGGAGCGCCGCCGCCAAGAACAAGGTCATACGCCGGAACATCAGCAACCAGTTCTCCGCCCATAAAATATTCAAGACGTTTGGTATCGGTTACTTCTCCAATAATTACACAGTTCAGATCCCACTTTTCAAAAACCGCTTCAACATCTTTCTCACGTCCTTTTTCAACCACTATCAGCATCCGTTCCTGAGATTCTGATAACAGGATCTCAAACGGCTTCATATTTTCCTGGCGGGTAGGAACCTTATCCAGATCAATACGCATTCCGTGCTCGCCTTTGGCAGACATTTCTGAATTGGAACAGATAATACCTGCTGCGCCCATATCCTGCATACCCACTACTGCGCCGGTTTTTATTACCTCCAGCGTTGCCTCAAGTAGAAGCTTCTCCTGGAAAGGGTCACCAACCTGCACTGCAGGAAGGTCGTTCACTGAATCTTCGGTGATATTTTTCGATGCGAATGCAGCGCCATGGATTCCATCCTTACCTGTTGATGATCCTACAATGTACACCGGGTTCCCAACGCCATATGAGGTTGCAGAAACAGTTTCTCCCGCCTTCACAATCCCGGCAGACATGGCATTTACGAGTGGATTTACATTATAGCATTCGTCAAAAAACACCTCGCCGCCCACAGTTGGGATACCAAACGCATTTCCGTAATCGCCGATCCCTTTCACAACACCTTTAATTAACCACTTGGTACGGTCAAGTTTTAAATCTCCAAACCGCAGTGAGTTTAATTGGGCAATGGGCCTTGCTCCCATGGTAAATATATCGCGGTTTATTCCTCCTACACCAGTTGCGGCACCCTGATAAGGTTCTAATGCTGATGGGTGGTTATGTGATTCAATTTTAAAAGCGCAACCAATTCCATCCCCAAGATCAACCAGTCCGGCATTCTCCTCTCCGGCTTTTGCCAGCATCCGTGGACCATCTTTGGGCAGTGTTTTTAACCAGGTAATTGAGTTTTTATACGAGCAATGCTCACTCCACATCACAGAAAATATGGATAATTCAGTAAAATTGGGTGTACGTCCAAGAATTTCTTTTACGCGGTCATATTCTTCTGGCAATAACCCTAAATCTTTTGCTGTTTGCAGTGTAGTAAGCTCGGTATTTTCCAATTTAAGAGGTTTTATAAAATAAAGCGCAAAAATACGGAAAAACGTTCAATTGCCACGTAGATTTTAAAAAATCACATCTCAAGGATTGGTTGGGGTGCTGATTGCTGATTGCATTTACATGGCTAATCTCTAAATTGTATTTTCTCGGTTGTATAGGTAACGCCGTCTTCAC
Organism: Sphingobacteriaceae bacterium; assembly: GCA_036402155.1. Lineage (GTDB taxonomy): Bacteria > Bacteroidota > Bacteroidia > Sphingobacteriales > Sphingobacteriaceae > DASWTL01. The sequence goes on from DASWTL010000261.1 coordinate 5,071, forward strand.
CTTTCAAACTTGCTTCAAGATTTAGATTTTTTCCAATATTCGTGAATCTGAAAACCCCATAATGCTTTTGAGTGACCAACGAGCCAATCCGATACTTGTTCATACTCTTGCTATTAGTGGAGGAATGGGTCAGTCCGCTTGATGTAAATTCATATATGGGATATTTTACTCCGGGAATATCAGTTTTTGAGATCTCACCAATGTGCCGGTCTCCTGAAATAAGGATGACGCCTTTAGCCTTGCTTTTTGCTAATAATTTGTAAAAACGGCTCAACGATGAAGGAAAATTGCCCCATTTTTCTGTCCGGTGCTCCTCTGGGATAAACTGAAGGCCTGACCCGATAATGTTAACATTGGCTCTATTGCCTCTTAGTTGCTTTTGAAGCCATCTCCATTGCTCCTCACCCAGAATATCTGCCTGCGGATCGGGGATATACCCATTTTCATCTTTTTTCAAGGGATCCTGATGATAGCGCACATCAAGTAAAATGACTTTAATCTTCTTTTTACCTACGTTGTAACTATAGCTGGTGTAAATCCCGTGCTGCTTGCGTCGGGAACTTTCTGCAGGTTCGTTCAGGAAATCGAGTGCAAGAGTCTGGCTTTCTTTCTTTATATTAAACGTCTTATTGCCGTCATTTTTACCATAATCATGATCATCCCATGTGCCAATGACGGGAATTTTTTCAATAAATTTTTTATATCCCGGATTATTTAGCTGCATGTTATACTTTGCCCGCAGAACAAAAGGATCGTCTGAATCACCATAAATATTATCTCCCAGCCATATCCATAGATTAGGTTTTTCATTTCCGATATCATCCCAAAGCGGCTGGTTCTGATCCTGTTTATTACAAGACCCGAAGGCTATAGTAAAATCTGTTTTAACTTGAGCAAAAGATAAATAGGATCCAAAACAGATCATCAGTCCTATTAGCATTACTCTTTTATTCATCCGCTTCATTGTAATCATGATTTAATCACCCAATTGATTTAAAGTTCAAAGCAATTATACAATATTCTTTAAAATATTGATATCTGATGGCTAAAGTGTGTTCTTTACTTCAAAGGTTAAAACCTTGTTAATCGTATTCCCGCTGTCGGATACACCCTGTAAAACGAGCGCATATTTCCCCACCTGATCTGAAGTATAGAAACTGAAGTCCGCTTTTCCTGTAGCATCAGTTTTTATATCTGGTGACCAATACAACGTATTTCTAAAATCAGGTATCCGGCTCGATAACTGCTTGTCTGTTTCATAAACCGGAGAATAGAATTCTCTTTGCAATTGTAACCCAGTATAATCAATAGCATTTGTAAAAGGCCCCATGGTGAAACCAGGTGAACCGCCGTTATATGTTCTAAAACTTATTATCCCACTAAAAAATGCGGTCCCCAGGAAATATTCCTGATTAATTACATCAATTGCTTTCACCTTTAACGGATCATATGCAATTATATCGTTCGTATTAAAAACCGGAACGCCATCCAAAAGTATAAGTGGATTATCAAGAAAAGTTACCAGCTCGGGTTTCATTAATCTTAAAGCATATTGTTTTCGTGAAACTGACAGAGAAGATTCCATAACATATTCACGTAAAACTTCTTCCATTGTAGTAAAACGCGTATAGTTGTCGAGCATATACGTCTTTGAAACCGAACCATAAAATGCACTACTGTCTGTTACGGGAGATAAAAATCGCTTAATCTGTGCCGCTAAAAAAATATTTTGCACCTGTACATTCAAACTGTTAGAGAGGATCTGATTGTAGAAGTGATTTTTATATGGACTAAATATTGGCAAATTACCCGATGAAAATTCGGACGAGAAAGGACTTAAGATACTTATTATGAAACTACTATCCTGACGACCGTCCAGATGAGTCAGTATCTCTTTCGAGCCAAAAAAATTCCTGGTGTGAAAATTAACCAGACCCGAATTATCACTTCTTGAAGCATAAAATTCAACCCGTTTACCCGGCACAGTTAGATAACTTGTAGTGTTTATAACGGGTGCACCAGTTGATATATGAGTTATTTTTCCTGTAACAATATGTCCTGTATACTCTGGTAAGTATTGAAAAGCAAGAGGTTTGTTTTGAAGAATATTCTCCCATTTAAATCTTCTCCAACCATGCGTTAACATCAGATTGTCTGTGGCTTCATCTGATTCATCTCCGTTAGCTGATAAATAATAATCCGGAGACTCAATGGTTCCTTTCAAATCAGAGCTCAACCAGAGATAGGCCGAAATATTATTTTCATCAACTTCATGCAAAGAATCCAGGCGAAAAACGCTTACAGACAGGCTTGAACCTTGTAATTCAATTTTCTGATCCTGAACATTAACATCAACCCTGACTTTTTTACGATTTGAATATTCTGTCTTATCGGTAATTACGTTTACATTCAGAGACTGCACCGGGCGCTTAAAATACAATCGCTCACATACCGGCTGTTTATTTTGATCAAACACAGTAAAACTGGATATTCCATCGCCAATTTCATCTTTATTCATTACAAACTCAGCCTTCCCATTAATCATTTGAGCTGTTTCAATCACCTTCTTCTCGTTTCTGGCATGGACAAATAGAGTTATTTCACTATTTAATGAGGTATTATTATGAACTGTAATTTTTACTTTCCCGGCAACTCTGGTATCTGCGTGCATTACATATCCGGTAACAAAAGCATCCGGTAATGCTTTTCTCAAAACCTGCCCATTTGGAAGTTTAACCAAAGCGGTATATTTTCCCGCCCCCGGAGTGAAATAGAAACTGCCAATACCAAACCTCAGTGACTTAAAGTCTGATACTGATTTATTATCATGATCAACAACTGTACCTGCTACCTGAAATCCCTTACCGTTAGAATCTGTACCCCGAAATGCTATTCTGCTTCTTATTCCACTTACAAGATTACCGCCTTCGGGGTAAAATGATAAATCATAGCTGGTCACGGGGTTCTCCTGAGGTAGCAGATCGGGCTCTTTTAAAGAGTTGATTATGGTTATATTTTTCTGAAAGTAAAACTCGGGGCTAAAATTTCTCATCCACCGGGTATAGGCGCGTACTTTATAGTTGCCGGAGTTTATGGAAACCGGCAGATAAACAGACCCACTCCCTCTACCCTGGCTCAGTGAAATCATGGTCTGAATTATGGCATTATTATCTTTGTCTAAAACTTCAAGATAAGCTACCTTACTTAAATTCTGTAATTTATTAAGAGACCCGGCCACATTGTACATTTTGAACCACAGGATCTCTCCGGACAGGTAAAAGCTCTTATCGGTATGTACAAATAGCTTTTCCTGGAGGTTATTATCCTGATAAGCTGAAAAGTGCTTAGTTAGCGTATCAGCTACAATACTTTGACCAAAACTGCTATAGGCTCCTGAGCCAAATGCTATGAGAATAATCGTAACAATTATCCTCCTAACTGCAAAAATCTTTTTTTCGATATTTATGTACATGGACTTTATTTTCACTGATTATTTCCAAAAAGCCGGTTTTGTGAAGGTACCGTTACAATTTAAACATCCATTGTTAACTGCGGTATAAGCTATTAAAGTCCCGAAACCATTATAAATTTCGTCCAAAGGTTCCCGGGCTAAAGCCGGCGGAAATCTTCCAAAATGAACTGCAAGAGTATCGGGGTTCAAATTTTTCTCTTCAAAAACCTCACATTGGCTTGTTTTAAACCACTTTGCTTCTGAGCTGGTTATAA
>DASWTL010000262.1:0-1633 GCA_036402155.1 Sphingobacteriaceae bacterium
TCATCATACAATGCCGGTTGCGCCAGTGCAATTGATTTGCATACTACAGTAAGAGTAAAAACAATGAGGGATTTCAGGATTACTTTCATATCGGAGTGTATTCCAAATATATGAAAGAGGGATGTTATATTAATTTGAATCTCAGTGTATTTTTACTTTTATATCCCGCCCCTTATCCTGAGAGATCCATTTCTGAAGTAAAATCGCAACCTATACTATTTTGCAGTCTAAAAACTGCATGTCACACATGGTAAAACTAATTCGAAATCTCCTTTAAATACTTCAGACTTTGCGGTACCTGCTGATCAACAGATGAGCTCTCATCCTCCAGATAAAAATACTTAATACTGGTTGCCCTTGCAGCTTTTAATATTGCTTTAATGTCAAGCTGCCCTGTTCCAACAGCAACATTATAATCAGCTGATGAACCTTTGCCTTCAGGATTTCGGGCAACACCCTTTTTAAGATCTTTAAGATGCATCAGTTTAAAACGGTCAGGATATTTTTTTAACAAAGCCACCGGATCATGTCCGGGATAATACACCCAGTATATATCTATCTCAAAAGATACATAGTCAGGATTCGTTTTTTGTATCAGATAATCATAAAAAGTACCATTTATAAGGCCTTTGGCAGGTAAAAATTCAACTGCATGGTTATGAAAGCAAAACTCTAAACCGTTCTTTTTAAGAAGTGCTCCAAAACTGTTAAAATCATCGGCAGCTTTTTTCACTACCTCTTCGGTTAAAGGCCCGCTATGAGGAATAGATCCGATCCGCACAAAACTTGCGCCCAATGTTTTTGCGTTGCTAATAACCTGCTCTGATTTATTGAGAAGATCGTTATAACTTACCCCTAAACTGGTGCATCGCATTCCGCGTGCATCAAGTAAATCCTTCAGTTCCTGTGCTGTTTTTCCGAATAAGCTGGAAAACTCTATATTCGTGATCCCCATCGCTTTGATTTTATCTAAAGTACCGGGCACGTCCTTTGAAAAACTGTCTCTGAAAGTATACGAAACAACCCCAATTTCCTGCATCTGTCCGTACGAAAATGGCGCCAGCGCAAAAATTGCAATCAGGCAAAGAATAATTCTTTTCATCAGTGTTAAGTGAGGAATGTAATATTTAAATAATAACCTTCACCGGGTCTTTTCTGAAGTCCGGCACGTATAAATACACTATAAGCTCAAGAGTTCAAACCAACTATCTTAAATCCTTTATTTCTACAGCATCCATATCAGAATAATCCTGATTCTCTCCGGCCATGGCCCATATAAAACCATAATTGGAAGTACCACAACCAGAATGTATTGACCATGGCGGCGAAATAACCGCCTGATTATTTTGAACAACCAAATGTCTTGTCTCCTGTGGCTGGCCCATAAAATGGAAGACCACCTGTTGCTCCGGCACATCAAAATAGAAGTAAGCTTCCATACGCCTGTCATGCGTGTGCGACGGCATCGTATTCCACACGCTACCTTGTTTCAAAAGGGTTAAGCCCATCACTAGCTGACAGCTCCTTTGGCCTTGCAGATAGATATACTTATAAATGGATCTCTCATTTGCAGTTTCCGCACTTCCGATATTTACCGGTGAAGCATCTTCTTTCCTGATCAGCGCTGCAGGAT
>DASWTL010000263.1:0-5454 GCA_036402155.1 Sphingobacteriaceae bacterium
AACAGGCAGCAGCTCTAACCCATCTTCCCAGATATGCGTTTCAAGTGATGCTGTATCTGCCCATCTCCGCAGCGGTGGCACATTAGGTGCCTGCAGCGGAGGAAGTATTTCGGAAAACACATTTACTGACAATAATTCGGAGCAGAATACGATCTCTGAGCTAAGCGCTTTCCCTAATCCAACCACTTCTCAGACAACCGTGACCTTTACTTTAAGCGAGCCGGAAAGACAACTGATCCTGGATATTTACGATATGGCAGGTTCCAGGTTAAACCGCATTTATTCGGGAAATGCCGAAGCCAACAGAACGTACAGCTTTCCTGTAGATCTTGGCAATTATCTGGGCGAGGTATTTATACTTCGTTTAATTACGCCTAAAAAGATCTATAACTTTAAACTTTTAAAAGAAAAGAAGTAACCGGATATAACTAACTGAAAAAAGCACCTGCCAATCGCGGGTGCTTTTTTATTTCCGGCTTAGTTAAATCATGTAAGCCCGATGAGATGGCTGCTTTAACTCTTTAAATCCAATTTAATCCAAACCGGTGCATGATCACTTGTTTTCTCCCATCCGCGCACTTCTTTGTCAACACCGGCAGCAATCAGGCGTTTCTCAAGATGAGAAGTAAGCAGAAAATGGTCAATGCGTAAACCGGCATTCCGGCCATATGCATTTCGAAAATAATCCCAAAACGTATATATGGTTTCGTTCGGGTACAGTTTTCTTATTGCATCTGTCCAGCCCTGCTCGGTAAGTTCATGAAATGCGGCGCGTACTTCCGGACGGAACAGTGCATCATCTACCCATCGCTCAGGTTTATAAACATCCAGTTCAGTGGGCATCACATTAAAATCGCCGGTCATTACTATTGGAATGTCCAAATTCATAAGATCCTGAGCATGAAGCTGAAGTCGCTTAAACCAGCCCAGTTTATAATCAAATTTAGGCCCGGGTGCAGGATTCCCGTTCGGGAGATAGAGACAGGCGATACGCACACCATTTACCAAAGCCTCAATATAACGGCTTTGAACGTCGTCATCATCTCCGGGAAGGGCACGCTTGATTTCTTCGGGCTTTCCGAGACGCGAAAGGATGGCTACGCCGTTCCAGCTTTTCTGACCATGCCAGATAGCGCTGTAACCGGCATCTTCTATCGCCTGTACAGGAAACTTTTCATGCGGGGCTTTTAACTCCTGCAGACAGGCAATGTCCGGTTTGCTTTCCTCAAGCCAGCGAAGCAGCACCGGCAGGCGTCCATTAATACCATTAACATTGTAGGTGGCTATTTTCATGTGATGAGTATTGGGTAGTGAGTAGTGAGTAGTGAGTAGTGAGTACTGAGAAAAGCATAATAGAGTAAATGAATTTTGCTACCATTAAGTTCATTTTTTGGTCTAAAAAGCCCTTTATCTCAATAGTTTATTCCTTCAATTTTGTTGAGTGTAATAATTTAATTTTCCACATGCCATTTTTCTTAATCAACACAGCGCTTTCCAGCCACTTAATGGTTTGCATTCTCCCCTGATCCTTAAATTCTGCAGTATTATAATAACTAACCCAGGCAGTATGCCTTTGTTGTTCTGTGGATATAAATTGAAAATTATTCATCCGTTGCACTTTTGAGTTTTTACGAAGGCTGAACCTTTTTGCTAGAGTGTCAAGATTCCAAATAGCGCCATCCTCCAGAAGCAGAAGATCATCAGTGGAATATTTCTTCACCTTATCGATATTAATTTCAGAAAACCCATCAAAAAAATAAGTAACAGATGCTTCTATCTTATTCTTTTGCGCAAACAATCCGCCTGAGAAAAGTAAGGTACAGGTAAGAAGAACTAAAAGGTTTCTCATAACGCTGATATCAGTTGAAGCATTACTCAAATATCTGCTTTAATTTGTTGTTTAAAAAATCCTGTGCTTTCCTGGAGGATATTGTAATAGTCATTAAAGCTGAAGATCATGTCATAAACAGCAAAACCTCAGATCTCTCCAAGGCTTTACATATGACCCAACAACAACCAATTAATGACCCGCCAGCTGCCCCCCATCCACATTTAAAACCACTCCCGTTAGAAAATTGCTGTTAGCCAGGTAATAGCAAGCTTGTGCAATATCATCAACTTCCCCGATCCGGTTAAGCAATTGCAACCCGGCTAATGAATCCGGATCATCAACACCAACTTTACCTTGCAAAGGGGATCTTATTATTCCCGGAGCTATGGCGTTAACGCGGATATTATTCTTTGCAAACTCGGCAGCCAACTGTTTTGTAAGCGCATGAATACCGCCTTTACTTGCTATAGGTGCAGTTGCGGGAAGTCCAGCCAATGCATGATCTACCAGAACAGTACCGATATTAATAATCAGCCCTTCATTCTGCTTCAGCATTGCCTTAACTGCAGCCTGGGAAGTAAAATAAGTCCCTTTTAAATTTACGCGTAAAAACAGGTCCAGATCGTTTTCGTCTACATCCAGAAAAGGTTTGGGCTGAAAGATCCCGGCATTGTTCACCAGCACATCCACAGAACCAAAATGATCAATTGCTGCCTGTACCAGTTTTTCTCCTGTCCGCTTATCCCCTACGTCACCCGCTATGCTAACTGCATTTTCCGGTGAACCCAGCTCTTCAAAGGCCCTTTTCAGATTTTCTTCAGACGCAGAGTTTAAAACAACATTCCATTGATTATTTAAAAAAAATTGGGCAATACCCTTCCCTATCCCGGAAGATGATCCCGTTACGATGATTGTTTTCATGAAAGTACGTTTATCGGTCTGACACTTGTTTGCTGCCAATTCCCCAGTTATCCGTGTTTACCTCGTCAATAATAACGACTGTAGTTTCAGGATTTTTATTCAACACCCTGACCATCAGTTCGGTAGCACCCTCAATCAATTGTCTTTTTTGTTCACGGGTAATTCCGGTATCAGTAACCTTGATGTTAATATATGGCATAATGAAAAATTTTCTTTTGTCAAAAGTCCAATTCTAACGGCCCGGAAACAAGGTAAAAAACTTACAATGTATGGTAATTTTTACTCCTGTTGCGAAACTCGGAAGGAGTTATGCCGGTGTTTTTCTTAAAGTACTTAACCATATTTGTAGGCTCGTCAAAGCCTAAACTGTATGAAATTTCCTTAACCGGGATGTTAGTTGCAGCAAGTAGTCTTTTTATTTCCAGAACCAAACGTTCGGTAATTATTTCCTTGGGTGTTTTATTGCAGTACTGGTTAGTATACCGGGCCAGTGAATTATAGGTAAGGTTTAAGTTTCCTGTATAAAAACCAACCTTTTGAATATTTCGAAAGTTTGATTCCAACAACGCGGTAAAGTTACCGACTACTTCCATGTAGCCCGTCGTCTGATTTACAGACTGCCGGGAATACAAGTCAGCACAGTAGATCAAGATGAGTTGAAGTAAATGAAAACCCGACAACGACCGGATCCCGCTGTTGAGCGTAAGATTGATCTCCTGCAGCTGGTAGCTTAAACTTTCCAGGTATCTGTAATCCTGATCCTCAAGTTTAAGTATCTGCTTGCCGTTAAAGTGCTCGCGAATACAAAATGAGAACATCCTTAAAACATCCTCATTGGCGGTCTTAATGAAATCAGGAGGAAAAACCAGGGATATGAACTGTTGTGGCTCCTCAGACAAATTAAAGCTTACCTGTTGATCTTTAGATATAATAACAATGCTATTGGCCTGAATGGTATACTCATTAAAATCGACCGTATATCTCCCGCTTGACTGCCGAAAAATAAAAACGGCAAATGATCCTTCATTCCGCGGCCGACCATTGAATAAATCCGGAACCTCATTTAAATGCACATGTACTATTTCCTGAACCATATGAAGATCTTTCCAAACCATGGTGAAGGTATGAGGAAAAGTTAGTTTTGGAAAAAACAGAAACAAATGATGACAATTCTCAGATCTAGCGGTGTTAAAGCACCATATGCATCAAATTAACGTTTAAAAACTATGAAACCTGTCGAAATTCCATATACCAGATCGGATCGCTTTACGAAGGAAAAAATGTTTACCACGCCGGATAAAGCAAAACGGATACCCAGGAAGCTGAAAAAAAAGCGCAATAAACAGAATCGGGGGCAGTAAATGCCCCCGAAGATCCCGTACTGTTTGCACCCTTCTGATGGATGAATTTTCCGTTATTTTTGCGGCTCGTTTTGTGCAGAATAATTGATCATCCAGCATACTCCGTATTTATCTTTAAAGCTGCCAAAATAATCACCCCAAAACTGATCTTCCATAGGCATTTCTATCTCGCCACCCGCCGATAAGCCTGCAAATAACCGGTCTGCTTCCTCCCTGCTTTCAGGACTGACGCAAATATAATTGTTGTTTCCTACAACCAATTTGTGCCCGGCCGAAGGCATTATGTCCGAAGCCATGAGCATATCTCCGCCCGTTATGGGCAGGGCAATATGCATTACCCGGTTTTTTTCTGCTTCAGGAATATTTTCAAAGCCTGGCGCCTCGCCCATTCTCATAACACCTCCGGCAAACTCGCCACCAAAAACCGATTTGTAAAAATTAAATGCCTCTTCGGCATTGCCATCAAAGTTGAGATACGAATTTAATTTTGCCATAATAGTTTCTTTTTAATAGTTATCAAAGGATAAATGTGTTTAATAGCCCAGACCCTCATCCACATCATATCTAACACCCTCATAATTCAGTATTTTCCGCATCAGTCCTAACTGTCCGAAAAGATAGCTTTCACGGTCTATACACATCCCCACCATATTCAATTTATTCTCTTTCACATAGGAAATATTCATTCCGAAATCATAAGCCTGCATTAATTCTGCCTCATCAATGTGCAATAACTTTTGATATAATAGCGGTGATATTTTATGCCATTCTTTCTTTAACTCGTCCAGCGACGGGTATTCAGCATTTAAATCCAGAGCTTTGGCATCCTTAAACAGGTTTTCATTCGGATCCTTTTCGGGAAGTCCTAAAATACCTGCCAGCCAATATCGGCAGTTAACCAGGTTGCCAACCATCCAGGCGAAATGATTCGTTTTATCTTCAATTCGCTTTTGAGCATCCGCTTCCTGAACACCAAGCAGCATATTGTTAAATGTCTGGCTGTGCATACGGTAGGCTGGGATAATAACTTCGAGTGACTTAGCTACAGGATTTTCCATAGTCTAAAATATTAGATTTATTGTTCTGAAAGGTTCTTTACTACTTCCAGGCCTTTGGTAAAACCATTGTTCATCATTTCTTCCCATTCTTCGCCGGTTTGCACAGAAGCATTCAGGGTGGTAATGCCATTTCTTTCGGAAAGGTGGTATTCTTCCAGCGAGCCTGCCCAACTTTTCACACGCTCGCTCGTGGTATCTTCTTTACCATCTATTATCTCGCCTAAGTGTTCAAATACAATATCATAGGGTTCGTTTTTGTTTTTTATGGTACTTACCATGCCCC
>DASWTL010000264.1:0-5299 GCA_036402155.1 Sphingobacteriaceae bacterium
AGGTGAGCCCCTGCCGGGAGCCTCAATTAAAGTGAAAGGTACAACCATAGCTACAACCACCGATGTGGATGGTGGATTTCGAATAAAAGGGGTGGAAGAAAATGCTGTGATTGTAGTTACGTACGTAGGGTTTTTAACCCAGGAGATTGCGTTAAATAACCAGCGAATCCTGAACATACAATTAAAAGAAGACCAGCAGGGACTGAATGAGGTTGTTGTAGTGGGTTATGGAAGCCAAAAGAAGGTGAATTTAACCGGATCAGTTTCTACAGTTAGTGCTAAAATGCTTACTGACCGGCCAATTACAAATGCTGTTGGAGCACTGCAGGGAGCAGCTGCCGGCGTAACGGTAACACGTACATCGGGCAAACCTGGCGACGAAGGTTATAGCATACAGGTGCGGGGCCTTACTTCTGTAAATGGGGGTAATTCGGCATTAACTATTATAGACGGCGCTCCCGGTGATCTTAGTTCCATTAATCCGGAAGATATTGAATCGGTGAGCGTATTAAAAGATGCTGCAGCCGCTGCCATTTATGGCGCCAGGGCGGCACGCGGTGTTGTTTTGGTTACCACCAAAAAAGGTAAAAAAGGCAAACCGGTAATAAATTATAATAATCTGTTTGGCGTTCAGTACCGAACCAACATGCCCGAGAAGCTGCCGTCTTATATCGAATCGCAGATGACCAGGGAGGCGCAGAGCAATGCAAATGGGAGCGGAGATCCGTTTTCATATTCAAGATATATCGAGTGGATTAAAGATCCGAACATGAATTATTCCATTGATCTTGGAACTGCAAATCCTTCCGATTATAACTATACCGATAATGTGGATCTTACCCGGGTTATGATGAGAGATAATACGCCTGAGCAGAAACACAGTTTATCCTTAAGCGGTGGGGGTGATAAAGATACCTATAATTTGTCCTTCGGATATTATAATCAGGATGGGTTATTTAATAAGCTGGTACAGGACAGGGGCAGACGACTTAACGGACGGTTTAATTATAACAGGCAAATCAGTAATAAGGTATCGTTCAGTGCAAACTTATCCTATGCCAATAATCTGTATGAAGGCCCTCCCGGATCCGGAAATAGTTCAATTGAGGGCCAATCCGGTTTGCTGTATAGTATAATGAATTTAAGGGCGCTTTATCCGGTGTATGTGCCTGGAACAACGGATGAATATGCAACAGGGTCCGGACTATATCCAAGAACTGTTTTCGGAGGGAACATAAACAACAAAAGCGAAAAGCTTTCGGGCGTTTTCAATTTGCAAGCTGTTGATCTCTTAAAAGGTCTTAAGCTGACTGCTATGTATAGTCCGGGGTTCAGAGTTGACAACAATCAGACCATAGACAGGAAGACACCGATTTCCAGTCTGGTGCTCCACAATTTAATGGGTGGAGTAACAGGCGCGCCAAAGCTTTTTAAAGCGCGAAATATAGATGTTACTAACAATACCCAATTCCTGGCTGATTATGATTTCAATCTGAATACAAAGCATACATTTCACTTGTTGGGAGGTTTTACATATGAATATTTAAGAAGTGACGATGTAAGCGGTACGGCCAGTAACTTATCGTCTAATGACCTGTTCTCGTTTAAGTTAAGAGATCCGTCGCAGCTTACTTTGGACGAGAATATAGGTGAATGGGCCTTGTATTCCTATCTGGGAAGGTTACAATATGCGTTTGACGAAAAATACCTGTTTCAGGCCGATGTTCGTTATGATGGAAGTTCCAAATTGGCACCAGATAATCGCTGGCGTGCATTTCCTTCATTTTCGGCTGCATGGCGCTTAGGTAATGAGCCCTGGTTTCAAAACCTGACTACATTTTTTGATGAGTTTAAGATAAGGGGATCCTGGGGACAATTAGGTAATGATGCACTGGGCAACTATGATTATTTATCTTCAATTTCATCAGCTGCAGGTTATCCTTTCGGCGGAAAATCAGCCCTGTATTACCGGGAAGCTACCCTGGCCTCTGCATTAAAAACCTGGGAGACGATAGAAGAATCGAACATTGCACTGGATCTTACTTTCTTTAAGCAACGCTTCAACATAACAGCCGAGTATTTTAAGAAAATAAATAAGAATATGCTGGCGCCACTTACAGCTTCAGATATGCTGGGAGTAGGGCTTTCTAACTATAACGTTGGCAATCTTGAAACAAAAGGCTGGGAATTAACCCTGGGCTGGAGAAGCCAGGTTTCTCCAACGTTCAGTTATTACCTGAATGCTAATCTGCACGATTCCAAAAATATAGTAACCAAGTATGCCGGTCGTAATACGGTTGTAATGGGTAATAATGGAATTATAGAGGGTATGCCGTTCAATTCTATTTTTGGTTTTGTTGCAGATGGATTGTTTCAAACGCCGGAAGAAGTGGCAGCTCACCCGGTTCAGATGGGATTTGCCAGAACAGCTCCCGGAGATATTAAATACAGGGACATTAATGGAGATGGCGTAATTAACCAGGGCAATGGCAGGCTGGGTGATTCGGGCGATCTTGTTTATTTAGGAAATCCTAATCCGCGGTATAGTTATGGTTTCGACCTAGGATTTAACTGGAAGTCTGTTGATTTCTCTGCATTTTTCCAGGGAGTTGGCAAACGCGAGTTTTATATGCCGGCAAATTTGTTGGTTCCCTTTGGTGCATCGTGGTTACAGCCATTTGCTTATCATCTGGACTACTGGACACCCGAAAATCGGGATGCCAGGTTTCCGCGACTATATCAGGCCGCAAACCACAACAGGTACCCATCTACATTTTTCAAAGCTAACGGCGCCTACATGCGTTTAAAAAATCTGCAGATTGGCTATACCTTACCAAAATCGTTAACCCAACGGGTTAAAGTTCAGAAGGCCCGTGTTTTCTTTTCCGGAAGAGACCTCTGGGAGATCAGTAAAATGTGGGAGAAAAGCTTTGATCCTGAGTATTTTAATTCTACAAGTGGAAGCTCTGTTTACCAGTACCCGCTTTTACGAAACTATAGTTTAGGTATCAACCTGTCACTTTAATAATTATCGAAATTTTATGAAAACGACATATAGAAAATACTTTTCGTTGCTTCTTGCTCCGGTACTAATTACAGTAGGCGCTTGCAAAAAGCTGGATGATATCAAACCCGAATCAACATTAACCGATGCTGGCTACTGGAATAGTACAGATGATCTTAAAAATGCTTCTAACTATTTTTATACCTTCTTACCGGTTATTCAGGCAAATAACCATACAGCATGGTCAAATGAAGGGGCTAATACTGCTGCCGACATTCTACCTGTTAGTGATGGTTCGAGAGTAGCGCCCGCCACAACAACAGACTGGACAGATAATTACAGGTTAATCCGCGCCTGTAACAAATTACTTGAAAATTCATCCCGGGTAAGCGGTGATGCACGATTAATTAACCGGTACAATGGTGAAGCACGTTTTTTTCGAGCCTGGGCTTATTTTAATATGGTGCAGCGTTTTGGCGATGTCCCCCTCATTCTGCGAACCTTTGATATAGATGATGATCTGAACGTGGCATCACGTACCCCAAGGGAAGAAGTATTGGATGCAATTTATACTGATCTTGATTATGCTGCAGCTAATATGTACAAGGCTTCTCAACTTGTTGCCGATGAATATGGCCGGGCTACCAGTGCGGCGGCATTGGCATTGAAAGCACGTGTAGCTCTTTTTGCAGGTACATTTAATAAGTATCACAATAAGGGCAATGCAAACAAGCACCTTGAATTGGCTGTATCTGCCAGCGAAACTTTAATGAATAGTGGGGAATGTGCCTTGTTTAATTATGCGGCAAAGCCCGACAGTAGTTATTATTATCTTTTCCGTTACGAAGGTGAAGGAGCCAATAACAAAGAAGTTCTACTGGTACGATTTTATGGAAATAATGTTAGCAGCGTTGTAGCGGCTCATAATTATACCCGCGAAATGGATATCAATGCAGGTCCCAACCCAACACAGGAGCTGGTGAATGCCTATTTGTACACCGATGGCCTGCCCAAAGAGAAATCTTCTTTGTATCAGTCGCCGGTAAATACCATGACCGAGTTTCAAAATCGTGATCCACGACTGGGCATGACCATATTTAATCAGAACCATACCTATTATACCAGTCGTTACGCACCTGGTGCCGGGGCTTTTAGGTCACGGAAGTATTTTATTTACAATGCCGCTGAAATTGGCGCCAAGCAAAGTTTTATTGATAATATCCTGATACGGTATGCAGAGGTACTACTTTCATTTGCGGAGGCAAAGTATGAATTGAACGGAAGTATTTCTGATGCAGACCTGGATAAATCTATAAACCTGCTCAGGGCCAGGGCGAAAATGCCGGTAAAACTAACTAACGCTTTGGTTACTACTAATGAACTGAACATGCGCGATGAGATACGAAGGGAACGCAGGGTTGAACTGGCAACCGAGCTTGACCATGCCTATTGGAATTTAATCCGTTGGAAAACTGCAGAAACCGAACTTCCCAAAGAACTTCTGGGCAGAAAATATTTTCCATCAGAAATGGGACAAATTACTGACCCAGGTATGATCAACCCGGATGGATATATAATCCTTCAAAAAGCAGCTAACAGAACCTTTAACCCGGCAAAGGATTATTTATGGCCATTGCCAACCAAAGAATTAGGAATAAATCCTAACCTGGTGCAAAATCCCGGATGGTAATTGTAAGGTATTAATCTCAAAATATTAGATATGAAACTTATAAAATTAGTGTTGATAGGTGTGCTGGCGGGTATATTAGGTATTACCAGCTGTAAAAAAGAAGAGGCGCCTGATTTGAATACGTCATTAGACGATCTGGCTTTCGATAAACTACTAACCAAATATTCACTCTCTGAAATTCGCGCCAAGTACAATGGAGCAGATGTAAACCTCGGTGAGGGTAAGATATCCGGCATTGTAATTTCAGAAACTGATAATGTGGGCAAGCCAAGCAATATGCCTGCACCTGTAAATCATGTAATTATTCAGGACGGACATTCCGGGATAATTTTAGACTTTGGTGAATCACATACCAAAACATGGCCGCTTTACCGCGGAGATTCAATTGTTGTAAAGATATCCGGCAGTGTGCTGACGCGTAAAAACGGAGCCATGTATATTAAAGGTTTGGACCGGGCAAAAATGCAGGTGATTGGCTACAATGCCAATAATACCGGGCCTAACAACCGGGTGAAAGTGCGGCAGGTAAGTGTGCAGGAGCTGATGAGTAATTTTTCTGCTTATGAAAGCACATTGGTTAGGGTACGTGCAGAAATAAACCCTGA